>NZ_JBUEQR010000113.1:0-3193 GCF_054968985.1 Streptococcus sp. 1F3
TATGGGACTTTTTTTCTATACTCAAAAAGGCTCCATAATCTCTACAGTGGATTTACCCACTACAGAAATTATAGAGCCGTTTTATCACCCAAAAACTTATTTTATCTGATTGTTTCCTTGACATTTCATTACTTAAGTTTAACATTGCATCTTGTATAATATTCTTCTTACACTTCATTATATGCAAATAAATCTCTCCAATTTCCTTACTATCTTCTGAATGACCTACACATTCTCAGATAGGGTTCTAGCTTCTGTTTCTCCCTTTTTCTCGCCTCTCTCATCTCCTTATGCTATAATATTATTAAGTACTATAGGGAGGTCAATATGGACATTCAGGAATACCAAGACTGGGTCAGTCAGTTTTACAAGGAGCGCAACTGGTATAACTACAATCCTTTTATTCGGGCAAATTTTCTCTGCGAAGAAGTAGGGGAATTGGCTCAAGCTATTCGGAAAATGGAGATTGGACGCGATCGGCCAGATGAGCCAGTCAGCAATCAAAAAGAAAAGCTCCACCACATTCGCGAAGAACTAGGAGATGTCTTGGACAATCTCTTTATCATCGCAGATAAGTACCAGATTTCCCTAGAAGATATTATGGCAAGCCATAAGCAAAAGTTAGAAGAAAGGTTCAAAGAGCAATGAAAATAACCGTCTATTGTGGAGCAAGTTTGGGAGAGAATCCCATCTACCAAGAAAAAACTGTAACTCTGGGGAAGTGGATTGGAAAAAATGGGCATACACTTGTCTATGGAGGGGGAAATACGGGCCTTATGGGCTTAATTGCAGACACTGTTCTAGCTCACGGCGGACAGGTCATTGGTATCATTCCTGAATTTTTAAAAGACCGTGAACTTGCCCATCCCAACCTCTCAGAACTCCGTACCGTCAAGACCATGTCCGAACGCAAACTAGCCTTAATTCAAGAGGCAGATGCCTTTATCGCCCTACCTGGTGGACCTGGCACTCTGGAAGAAATCAGTGAAGTGATCTCTTGGGCAAGGATTGGAAAAAATGATAAACCCTGCATTCTCTTTAATACTGCAGGCTACTATCAAACCTTGGAGCAATTTTTTGACACCATGGTTACAGCAGGATTTCTAACCCTTGAAGACCGTGAAAAGACATTCTTTTCAGATGAACTAGACCAGATTGAGCACTTTATCGCAACCTACCAACCACCTGCTGCGCGTGAGTATAAGTAATCCCCTTTAAAATTCAAAACTGGCTTAGAAACGCTATTTCAAGCCTTTTTCTGTAAATTAAGGTATACTATATTCAGAATCAAACAATTTGTTCGATTTATCCTCATCATTCTACAGAAAGAAAGCCGGTACAGATGACTAATAACAGTCTGCACCGGTACAAAACCTATGGACAGAAGAATCAAGAAATCGCGTACAGCCATTTACCAAGCCTTTATCCACCTACTCAATCGGCAAAACTACGATACCATTACCGTGCAGGATATTATCGATTTAGCAGATGTGGGACGCTCCACCTTTTACGCACATTTTGAAAGCAAGGAGATGTTACTTGAGGAAGTCTGCGAGGATCTCTTTGCCCACAGCTTTGCGAAACCTCAGGCTCAAAGTGATATTCACGGAACCCTTACTCACATCTTCTACCACTTTAAAAACAATCAAGACAAGGTGGCAACCCTTTTACTCTCTAACAATCTGTATTTTACAAAGCGTCTCAAAGCAGAGTTACAACATTATGTCTTTCCCCTTGTCCGCACACCCCTCCTCTATCAGAAAAAACATGTTCCTGAAACCTTTTTAGAACACTTTGTCGCAACGACCTTTATCGAAACGATTAACTGGTGGTTGCAGCAACGGCAACCGATTGAGGAAGAGACCATTGCTAGCTATTTTTTAGAGGTAATTGATAGTTCTTTTTCTCAGTCCCTTGGTAAATCTTAAAAAATCTACCAAACAAAACAGACTTTTCTTTATAAAAGCCTTTACATTTTCTACCTTTTTTTGGTATAGTATAATAGATTGTGATAAAGCTATCAAATTAAATATGAAGTTGGTGTCTACTTTGGCAGTACAAGATCAAACCTTAATGTATACACTTGATAAAAGTATCAAGAAAAAAGCAGCTTTGATTGAAAGCAACTACTGGGCATATGCCCTCCGCTCGATATTTGCCAGTATCTATCTGGCGCTAGGAATTACCATCTCACTTTATACAGCAGATAAGATTGAGCATGTGGCAGCGGGACTTGGAAAATTCAGCTACAGTCTCATGTTTGGCTGGGGGCTTCTCATGATTCTCTATATGAATGCGGAACTTGGAACCTCTAATATGATGTATATGACCGTTGCAATCTATCGCAAGGTCATTCCGACCAAGACAGCCCTAAAAATCTTAGCTACCTGTATTTTCTTCAACTTTATCGGAGCTATCCTTGTCTGCTTTTTCATCGCACAGACAACTCCTTTTTCCATCGGACATGTGACAGCTGATAGCTATCTGGTACAAAGTACAATTGCCAAGATTGCTAAGACTCCTCTAACCCAGTTTATTGAAGGGATTTTTGCCAATATGGTCGTCAATATCGCTGTCTTTGCCTTCCTAAAAATGAAAGACGATGCTGGAAAAGCAATCAGTGTTCTCTTCATTATCTTTATTTTTGCTTTCTTTGGCTTTGAGCACGTTATTGCTAACTTCTCTAGCTTCTCTTTGGCTATCTTTTCTACAGGTTGTCCAGTAGAGGGAATGAATGTCTTATCCGTCCTATCTAATTTCCTCTTTTCAGGTCTAGGAAACTATGTCGGCGGTGGCTTGGTAATGGGACTACTGTACAGCTGGTTGAATGCACAATCAACTGTCTATGTGGACTAACACTCTTAAAAATCGGCAAAATGTCCCCCTTATGGTTTGAAATATCCACTAGCTTTTGCCCAATGAACGAACATAAGGAAACGAAACAACTATAATAAACTCAAATCCTCTATAATGCTTTTCATTCATTAAGATACCTTGACAAAGTACCGTTTTGATTTTCAAAGAGTATGAATCCACAGGCAATTGCCTATAAGGAACTTCCCCACATGCCTATCGTACAAAATAAGGAACGAAAACTGTTTCGTTCCTTATTTGGGCTCTATAATTTCTGTAGTGGGTAAATCCACTGTAGAGATTATGGAGCCTTTTTGAGTATAGAAAAAAAGTCCCATAT
>NZ_JBUEQR010000114.1:0-1112 GCF_054968985.1 Streptococcus sp. 1F3
ATTTCTGACTTAGCGGTGGTCTTAGCTGTCGCATCTGGTTTAATGGCATTGATACTTGTGATACCTGCGTCCTTAGCTGTCGCTACATCCGCATTAGTGGTTGCCGCATCAACGGCATCCTTGGCTTCCTGAGCTTTTGCATCAACTGCATTCTTAGCTGATTGCTTTTCTTCGTCCGTCAAGTCTGTACGAGCATCAATGGCGGTTTTCTTTGCTTCCGCTGCCTTATCAATTTCTGACTTAGCGGTGGTCTTAGCTGTCGCATCTGGATGGATATCAGAAATAGCTGTAGTGCCATCAGTTTGAGCCTTCGTAACGGCATCATTGGTAGTTGCCGCATCAACTGCGTCCTTTGCTTCTTGAGCTTTTGCATCAACGGCATTCTTAGCTGCTCGCTTTTCTTCATCCGTCAAGTCTGTACGAGCATCAATCTCTGCCTTTTTAGCTTCCGCTGCCTTATCAATTTCTGACTTAGCGGTGGTCTTAGCTGTCGCATCTGGTTTAATGGCATTGATACTTGTGATACCTGCGTCCTTAGCTGTCGCTACATCCGCATTGGTAGTTGCTGCATCAACGGCATCATTGGCTTCCTGAGCTTTTGCATCAACGGCATCCTTAGCTGATTGCTTTTCTTCGTCAGTTAGATCAGAACGAGCATCAATCTCTGCCTTTTTAGCTTCCGCTGCCTTATCAATTTCTGACTTAGCGGTGGTCTTAGCTGTTGCATCTGGATGGATATCAGAAATAGCGGTGGTACCGTCAGTTTGAGCCTTCGTAACAGCATCATTGGTAGTTGCCGCATCAACGGCATCCTTGGCTTCCTGAGCTTTTGCATCAACGGCATCCTTAGCTGATTGCTTTTCTTCGTCCGTCAAGTCTGTACGAGCATCAATAGCGGTTTTCTTCGCTTCCGCTGCCTTATCAATTTCTGACTTAGCGGTGGTCTTAGCTGTCGCATCTGGTTTAATGGCATTGATACTTGTGATACCTGCGTCCTTAGCTGTCGCTACATCCGCATTAGTGGTTGCTGCATCAACTGCGTCCTTGGCTTTCTTGACTTCTGCATCAACGGCATCCTTAGCTGATTGCTTTTCTTCGTCCGTCAAGTCTGT
>NZ_JBUEQR010000115.1:0-56565 GCF_054968985.1 Streptococcus sp. 1F3
GGAAAACTCCCCTTTAGCTTCTAGTGAATTTTTGTTTTTTCACTGTCCACTATAAGGGGAGTATATCAAGCTTCTAGTGAATTTTTGTTTTTTCACTGTCCACTATAAGGGGAGTATATCACTTTGTTGGGCTGTCATTTTTTTGCAAAAGAAAAAAGTCTGAGACACTCCTTGTCCCAAACTCCTTACCGTCCCAATAGTCGTGCGAAGAAACCTTTTGATTTTTCCTGCGCGTGCGCCTTTGCTTCTTCCAATTCTAGCTTCAACACATCCTTATCTGCCATGGCTTTTAAGGTCAGTTGCTGCTGCTGGTCTAACTGCTTGTCCTTTTCAGAAATCTGAACATCTTTCACCCGCAACTGCTCATCTTTTTCAGCAATCTGCTTATCTTTGACTTCGAGCTGCTTGTACAAACGACTAATCTCATCATTTTTTTCATCAACCAAGATTTCCATCAGCTCACGTTGCTTGACCTCTTCACTAATTGGCTCGTCTTCAAAAATAGTCGTCTTATAAATCTCTTCTAACTTGACTAGGCCTGCCCGATTGACAACCGTTACACCCTTTTCATTTTTTTCAACGAATTCCTCTGGAAGAGACTTGACTCGGTTGTTCATCGCCTGGCGACTAACCCCCAAAATCTCTGCTAATTCGCTGACTGTCTTTTCAATTCCCATAATATCCTCAATCGCTTGATTTTTTCTTGTATATATCATTAAAATATTACCACAACCACCTAGTCCTGTCAAATTTTCCTACCATTTAGAGCAGGTTTCAAGCCCTTTTATGGTACAATAACAGTAAGAATCACATATCATAATTGAGGCAAAGGATACCTTATGGCACATTTTGACACCATTATTATCGGGGCAGGTCCCGCTGGCATGATGGCTGCTATTGCAGCAAGTCTACACGGCCAAACCACCCTACTTCTAGAAAAAAATAAACGGCTCGGTAAAAAATTAGCAGGAACTGGTGGCGGACGGTGTAATGTAACCAATAATGGGACACTCGAGGATCTACTGGCTGGTATTCCTGGAAATGGACGCTTCCTCTACAGTGTCTTTTCCCAATTTGATAACCATGATATTATCCACTTCTTTGAGGACAATGGTGTCAAGCTAAAAGTCGAAGACCATGGACGCGTCTTTCCAACTACAAATCGTTCCCAGACCATTATCAAGGCTCTTGAGATGAAAATGCTTGACCTCGGAGTTGATATCCAAACGGGTACGGAGGTTCTATCGGTCAAAAAGAGCGACGAAACCTTTCAGGTAAAGACAGCAAACCAACTCTTCACAAGCTACAAGGTCATCGTCACAACCGGCGGAAAAAGCTATCCCTCAACAGGATCCACTGGATTTGGACATGACATTGCCCGCCATTTTAAACTGGCAGTCACTGAAATAGAAGCAGCTGAAAGCCCTCTTCTAACCGACTTTCCCCACAAGGCTCTTCAAGGAATTTCCCTCGCTGATGTCTCCCTCTGCTTTGACAAACACATCATCACCCACGATCTCTTATTTACACACTTTGGGCTCTCTGGACCTGCTGCTCTGCGCCTATCTAGTTTCGTTAAGGGTGGAGAAACAGCCTATTTAGATGTACTTCCGCAACTACCAAAAGAAGAGTTGGGGGCTCTCTTAGAGGAAAATCGGGAAAAAAACCTCAAAAATGTCTTAAAACACCTGATGCCCGAACGGCTGGCAGAGTTTTTTGCACCCCCCTACCCAATCAAGGTCAAACAGCTACTACCAAAGGAAAGGGAGCAACTGGTTGCAACCATCAAAGCCTTCCCCATTAACATTACAGGAAAGATGTCACTAACCAAATCATTCGTGACCAAAGGAGGAGTTGACCTCAGGGAGATCAATCCCAAAACTCTAGAAAGTAAAAAAGTTCCCGGATTACATTTTGCAGGAGAAGTCCTAGATATCAATGCCCACACGGGAGGTTTTAATATCACTTACTGCCTTTGTACTGGCTGGGTTGCTGGAATCCAAGCCATCCCCATTTAATACAGAAAGGAGTGGCACTCAAAAACCATTTCGCAACATGCGATTTTGTTGTCCCACTCTTTTTTTCTAACCTATAGCAAGAAAGCGCAGTCCTGCAGTAACAGCTACTCCCACCCCAACAGCCAGTAGAATATTCTTCGTTTTGACGATAACGAAAAAGGTCGGCAATAAAGCCAAGGTCTCAACTGGTAATATCCCCGGAATCCTGCCTACTTTTTCATCAACAATGCTCGATAAGGTCAAGGCAAAAATGATAGAAATTGGTAGAAAGCGTAAGAATTTCAAGACCAAGGGTGGCAAGGGTCTCCCCTTGGTCAACACAAAAGGAAAAACTCTCGGTACCCAAGTCACCGCTAGCGCTGTAAGAATCGCTAAAAAAATGGATTTATCGACCATCTACCATCACCCCCACAAAACAACCAATCAAGGTCGCAACAAGAACTGCAATATAGGCTGATACGAACAAGACTAGAAGCATATAAGCCACAAACACACTCAGCAAAATCAGACCAATCTTCTTCAAGGGCATTTGCCTAGCCATCGCTTCCAATTGACCTGCAAAAATTCCGACAAACATGGCGACCAAGGCAAAATCAAGCCCTAGCTGTTCAGGATTTGGAATGAGGCCTCCAATGAGATTCCCTAAAACAGTGAATAAAACCCAAGCAACATAGCTAGCCATATTATTCCCATACATCCAGTAAGGGGATATAGCCGACTCTTCCAAATGCTTACGCAAAAGGACACCATAGGATTCATCTGTTAAAAAGGAACCAATAAAGAGGTTCGAAGCCAAGGTATTTCCTTGAAAGATCGTAGTTACATGGAGGCTCAAGAGAAAATGCCGTAGATTAACAAAAAATATCGTCACTGCAATCGACACCAACGGCGCACCTGCTAAAATCATCGCACACATCACAAACTGTGCACTCCCTGCGTACACCAGTAGGCTCATCAAGCCCATTTCCAAGGCTGAAACGCCTGCATGAACCGAAACAATCCCACAAGCCAACCCGATACTCGCATAGCCCAAGACGGTCGGAACGGCAGCGACCACTCCTTCTCTCACAAGTCTTTTTTTATCCATCATTCCCCTTTCTTGTTAGAGATTAGTTTCGACCTTTACGTCTGGGGACGTAGTGGAGGTCGGAGATAATTAGGTACCTTGGTACAGGCTAGTAATCTACTCATTTCGTTTACCTTTGATTACTTCAAGGATTGTGGAAACTCCGTTTCCTTATTTCCAACTTCCAATCAGCTTCTAGATTCTTGGAATCTACTTTGCCGTACTCCAATTATCGAAAAAGAGCCTAATGGCTCACGTCCCATATACCTATCTTTCCAAGATTTCAAAAGCCAGACTTGGCTTAGCATTCAAGTCTAGGGAAGCTAGATTATTCCTATTCCACTCACTAACTGCTGCTAGGGCAATCATCCCTGCATTATCTCCACAAAGGCGCAAGGGCGGAATGATAACTTCCACATCACTAAGCTCCTCAGCCAAGCGCTCACGTAAGCCTTGATTTGCAGCTACTCCACCTGCAACTACCAAGGTCTGAACTGGATATTGCTCCAAAGCCTTTTTGGTCTTTGCCATTAAGATATCCAAGACACAGGTCTGAAACGATGCCGCCAAATCCTCCTTGGACAAACTTTCACCTCTCTGTTCAGCATTGTGATACAGATTGATAAAGGCTGACTTTAAGCCTGAAAATGAAAATTCCAGATTATCTTCCTTGACCATGGCTCGCGGAAAATCATGGATATCTTTTCCTTGATGTGCCAATTCATCAATGAGCCGACCTGCTGGATAGGGAAGCCCCATGACCCGACCAACCTTATCATAGGCTTCTCCGACTGCATCATCACGCGTTTCCCCGACAATCTTATAATCACCCGGTCCTGCTACATAGACCAGTTCTGTGTGTCCTCCTGATACTAAGAGAGCAAGTAAAGGATAGGTCAAGTCCTGGCTACTACGTGCAGCCATCAAGTGCCCTGCCATATGATTAACAGGAATAAGGGGGAGATCATGTGCCCAAGCAAGGGCCTTTGCAGCTGACAGCCCCACCAAGAGAGCCCCGACTAAACCCGGACCATAGGTCACCGCAACCGCTGTAAGGTCACCCGCCTCAATCCCAGCCTCTAGCAATGCTTCCTCAATACAAACCGTCATCACTTCGACATGGTGACGGCTCGCCACCTCAGGAACTACTCCACCAAAACGTTTGTGGCTCTCAATTTGACTAGCAATCACATTGGAGAGCAAGTCTGCGTCATTTTTTAATACTGCAACTGAGGTCTCATCACAAGATGTCTCAATCGCGAGAATATACCTATCACTCATATCTCTCTCTTTTCATCACAAGGGCATCTTCTTTAGGATTATGGTAATAACCCTTTCGTCTGCCAATCTCTACAAATCCGTGGTGCTCATATAAGCGTTTGGCACGCTGGTTGGAAGCACGAACCTCTAAAAATACCGAACCTACAACCACATCCATACAAGCCAGTAAGCGCCTCGCAATTCCTTGACCTTGCACATCTTTCCGCACAGCAAGGTGCAAGATTTCCCATTCATCTACCAACTGCTGGACAGCTAGAAAACCAAGAAGGTCTTGCTCTTCTTTGGCGAGATAATAGACCGTTTCTGCTTGTTTCATATCTGCTGCTATCTGCTCCACTGTCCAAGGCGAAACGGTATAAACATCTGCCAAGATCGCGTGTAGTTCCGGTGCGATTTCTTCTTGCCCCTTATATTCTTCAATTTCTATCATACACGTTTAATATAGCTTTCTTTCTCCCTTTCCTCATGTTCCTTAAGCCAATTTTCCTCCGCCTCGACCCGCTTAAGATAACGTGGCTCAAAGGACATCACCTCACAAGTCGGTGCCCTTTCTCCGTCCAAAGCCAATTGATAAGCAGATGGCACGGTTGCTTGATACTGGGCTTCTGGTAGGGCTTCTGAAATCTGTTCAATGAAAGAGTCGACTTCCCCCACAAACGTCACACGTTCATACGCTCTCACCTCTTCTAACAAGGCTCCAAATGAAAGATAGGTATCCGACTTGACCGACTGCCCATTTTCATAAAAGCCTGCATAGACATGGTTTCTCCTCGCATCAACAATCGGCACGACCAAGCCCTCTATATCCTTAGGAACCAAGACCTGCAGGCTCGAAATACCTACCAAGTCAATGCCTAAAGTATAAGCTAGGGTCTTTGCCGTCACAACCCCAATCCGTAAACCCGTATAAGAACCAGGCCCCTGCGCTACCACAAGACGCTCCAAGTCAGCCGACCGCCAGCCTACTGACTGCATCAAAAAGTCAATCGTTGGCATCAAACTGATACTATGATTTTTCTTGACCGTAAGGGTCATTTCTGTCTGTAAACATCCATCCTCCACCAAGGCTACCGCCAAGGCTTGGTTAGACGTATCAAATGCTAACACTTTCATTTTTACTCTTCCTACATGATTCTTCTTTCTATTGTAAGCTATCTTCTTCTTTTTTTCAATTCTAGACAATAACTGCTCTTGAAAATGACTTGAAAGACAGCTGATTTTTCATTTTCCTACCAATTCCTTTTACCTCAAGCCTCTTTTATGGTATAATAATAAGAAAAATCACATCAAAAAATGACAACTCTAGAAAATTATATACAAATCAACTAGGTCATCCTCGTGATAACCTAGGCTGTTCGGACAGCACTCAAGTAGCTGAACCTTACAAGAAAATCGGAGTTTGAGCTACTTGCTTACACTCTTACTTTTTTGTAGTCCGAACCATTCGACCAAGACTTGTCATCAACGAAAGGAAAGACATGATTTACAAAGTATTCTATCAAGAAACAAAAGATGCTACCCCACGTCGAGAGCAAACGCGTACCCTCTACCTCGACATCACTGCCAAAGATGAATTAGAAGGTCGCATCATCGCCCGCCAGTTAGTAGAAGAGCATACCGCCTACAATATCGAATTTATCGAGCTCTTGTCTGAAAAACACCTTGAGTATGAAAAAACTCACGCAGATTTTAGTATTACGGAGTTTTAATTCATGTCAGTTCATCTAAAATCACAAGAAGTTGGCGTATTCGCCATCGGTGGTTTGGGAGAAATCGGTAAAAACACCTACGGAATCGAATACCAAGATGAAATTATCATTGTCGATGCGGGAATCAAGTTTCCAGAAGACGATTTACTCGGTATTGATTACGTGATCCCAGACTACTCTTACATCGTTGATAATATTGACCGTGTTAAAGGTGTAGTGATCACGCATGGTCACGAAGACCACATCGGAGGCATTCCCTTCCTTCTCAAGCAGGCTAACATTCCGATTTATGCTGGACCTCTCGCTCTTGCCCTCATTCGTGGCAAGTTAGAAGAACATGGTCTCTTGCGTGATGCTACCCTCCACGAAATCAACCACAATACCAAGTTGACCTTTAAACAATTAAAGGTGAGCTTTTTCCGCACGACCCACTCTATCCCAGAACCCCTTGGTATCGTCATTGATACTCCCCAAGGGAAAATTGTCTGTACAGGGGACTTCAAGTTTGACTTTACACCTGTGGGAGAACCTGCTGACTTACACCGCATGGCTGCTCTTGGAGAAGAAGGCGTCCTTTGCTTGCTATCTGATTCGACCAATGCCGAAATCCCGACCTTTACCAATTCAGAAAAGGTGGTCGGTCAATCTATCATGAAATTGATCGAGGGCATTCATGGACGCATTATCTTTGCCTCTTTTGCCTCCAATATCTTCCGTCTACAACAAGCCGCTGATGCTGCCGTCAAAACCGGACGAAAAATTGCGGTGTTTGGACGCTCCATGGAAAAAGCCATTGTAAATGGAATTGAGCTAGGCTACATCAAGGTTCCCAAACATACATTCATCGAACCAAATGAGATTAAAGAATACCCTGCCAGCGAGATTATGATTCTCTGTACAGGAAGTCAGGGAGAGCCAATGGCTGCCCTTTCTCGTATCGCACACGGTACCCATCGCCAAGTCCAATTACAACCTGGGGATACCGTCATTTTCTCCTCAAGTCCAATTCCAGGAAATACGACTGGCGTCAATAAATTGATTAACATCTTAATCGAGGCCGGTGTAGACGTTATCCACGGTAAGATTAACAATATCCATACTTCTGGACACGGAGGCCAACAAGAACAAAAACTCATGCTCCGCCTCATCAAGCCGAAGTTCTTTATGCCCGTCCACGGTGAATACCGCATGCAAAAAATCCATGCTCAGCTCGCAATGGATACAGGCATTCCTAAAGACAACATTTTCATCATGGAAAATGGAGATGTCCTTGCCCTGACCAAAAAGAGCGCTCGCCTAGCGGGACATTTCAACGCCCAAGACATCTATGTAGATGGAAACCGCATTGGAGAAATCGGAGCTGCTGTCCTCAAAGACCGCAGAGACTTGTCAGAAGACGGTGTCGTACTTGCTGTTGCAACCGTCGATTTCCAGTCACAAATGATTCTTGCAGGACCAGATATCCTCAGCCGAGGCTTCATCTATATGCGTGAGTCAGGCGATCTGATCCGTGAGAGCCAGCGCATCTTGTTCAATGCCATTCGCATTGCTCTCAAAAATAAAGATGCCAATATCCAGACAGTCAACGGAGCGATTGTCAACGCTCTCAGACCCTTCCTATATGAAAAGACGGAACGCGAGCCTATCATCATTCCAATGATTCTCACACCAGATAAACCCCTTTAAAAATCAAAAAGGAGAGTGGGACAACTCTTGATTTTACAATCAGGATTTGTCCCACTCTTTTGTACCTATCGACTTATACTCAATAAAAATCAAAAGTTGACGAAGTAGCCTTTTGATTTTTAAAGAGTATTACAAGCAACTTCTGTTCGACCCCTTATTTGTACTTTGCTCTTGACGTCCTCACATCTTATTTATCCAAGTTTTTCACATGTTGATCAACCGCAAGAATGGTTTGAGCGATCTCATCTGCCGATATTCTCCAAGAGATTTGGGAATGAAGCTCTCTAGCTCGTTGACCGACCCGAAGAAGATCATCGTAATCAACAATCCCCACATGCAAACTCTCTAAGGTCACGGGCATTTGGAGGGCTTGATAAAGACGGATATAACGGTTGACCTCCTCAAGCGGGCGCTTTTCAAGAAAGAGCTGGACCAAGGTTCCATAGGCTAGTTTTTCTCCATAGGTTGCGTCCTGCATAGCAGCCGTCAAGACTGCAAATCCATTGCAAATAGCATGGGCAACCGTAAGGCCTGTCCTCTCCCAACAGCCAATACCACTCAGTAGTATATTCGCTTCAATAACACGCTCCAGAGCCTGATTGACACACTGACCCTCACAAGCTTCCATAGCTAGAAGACTATCTGTAAATAAAATCCGCTCGCATTGCTGAATCATTGCAAACGCAGCTAGGCTATAGGTCTTCCCTAACTTGTCTTTTGCAACTGACTGCTGATTGGCTTGTGCCTCCACCCAGGTCGCAAGAGCGTTTGCAATACCGGAGGCAAGCCAACGTTTCGGGGCTTTTGCGATTATTTTTGAATCTACCAGGACAAGGTCTGGAGGGCTGTTATAGAATCGATAAGTTTCAAATTCCCCCTTATCTGTATAGATAGCAGAAAAGGAAGAGGCAGGTGCGCCTGTAGAGGCTAGCGTTGGGGCAACTACAATCGGTAGCTCTAAAGTATCTGCAAGCGCCTTGGCACAATCGATCGTCTTTCCACCACCAAGACCGATAACCATATCGACCTGTCGCTCATCTGCAAATGCAAGAAGACGAGTGAGCTCCCTTTCTGAAACTTCCCCATCAAACCATGTATGGCTTACTTGCATACCGTAACGGGTCAGATAGGCTAACAATCGCCTGCCTACCAATTCAAATACCACCCTATCACAAAGGAGGAGCGGTTTGCTCCCCAAGGCTAGTAATTCCCTTGCATGTTCAAATAAGGCATTCTCTCCTTGAATATAGCGAGCTGGACTGGCAAATATGTTCATAGAAGCCTCTTTTCTATCTCAAATATGGAGTTGTCCCTGGGCATCCTGCCAATCTTTTGCAAAATCATCCACGGCCTTTTCGATGGCAGGCATCGCAAAGGCTGCCTCAAATACCTCACTTCCTGCTGTAATTGCCTGTACACCACAAGCAAAAGCACGATTCACTTGGGCAACATTTTTAAAGGAGGCAGCTAAAATCTTACTGGTCGATCCTGTTCTAGCAATCGCTTGCGCCAATTGACATAGAACTTCCTCAGGATCAATATTCAAATTTTCCATTCGATTGTAGTAGGGGGCAAGGTAGTCTGCTTCTGCCTCTATCGCAAGCAAGCCCTGAAATGTTGTGTAGATAGCTGTAGCAGTAATACGAAATCCCTCTTCTTTTAAAACCTTCATCGCTGCTAGCCCATCTGTTGTGACAGGAATCTTGACATAGATATCCTTCCCACACTCCTGCCGAATCTTACGAGCATCACAAAGAATCCCAGCGTAGTCTTTTGCTACTACTTGAACATGAATGGAAGCAGTCGTTCCAATCACTTCTCGTATCTCTTGAATCCGCTCAAAAACCTTGATTCTTCCTTCTTTTTTTACAATGGTTGGGTTAGATGTCACCCCTGCAAGCGGGAGAATTTTCGCCCATTTTTTGATCTCATCAAGATTTACTGTATCAAGCATAAATTCCATATAAAACCTCTTTTACAATGTATGTTCTGTCCGTCCAATAATATCATCCTGTGTAGCTTTAGAAAGAACATTGAAGAAAGCCGAATACCCCGCAACACGTACAATCAAATCCCGATGTTTTTCTGGATGTTTTTGGGCATCTATCAGTGTTTCACGCGACACAACATTGTATTGGATATGATAGCCATGAAGACGGTTAAAGAATGTCCGAAGAAGCGCTATCAACTTCACCTTATCCTCTTCCTTGGCAAGGGTCTGCGGATTGACTTTTTGATTGAGCAATACACCACCTACAATCTCATGCGTTGGTAGTTTTGAGACAGATTTCAAGACAGAGGTCGGCCCTTTTTTGTCCATATTATGGGCTGGTGAACAGCCTTCGGCTAATGGAGTGCCGGCATTTCGTCCATCTGGAGTCGCTAAGGTACCGCGACCTTGACCCACATTAGCTGAAATAGAGGATGTTCCAGAGTAGCGAATCCCTCCGATTGGACCACGACCGTAGCGAGTATTAGGATATTTGGCAATCTCATCTACATAAATATCATAAGCGTCTCGGATCAGCTGGTCTGCATCATCATCATCATTGCCATATTTAGGAGCCTCATAAATCAGCATATCCTGAATCTCTTTGCCACGCTCACCTGCATAATCAGTCTCCAAGGCATGCCAGAGTTCCACCGGCGTTAGGCGTTCTTCTTCAAAGACGAGCTTTTTAATCGCTGCGAGTGAATCGGATAGATTTGCGATTCCAACCTGTAGACCTGAAATGTAATCATAGACTGCTCCACCCTCTTTCAAGTGTTTTCCACGTCCGATACAGTCATCTGTCAAGGCAGAACAAAGAATATCAGGAACTTCTCGCTCTAGGGATAGATCGATAGCATTTTCTACCACCACACTCATTCGTGTCAAATGACGAAGGGTCTTATCCCAAGCAATCTGGAGCTCATCAAAAGTCTTCATCTCTTTGAAATGCCCAAAACTTGGAGCAAACCGTTTGCCAGAAGCTGGATCAATCCCATCATTCATCGTGATGAGCAACACCTTCGGGAAATTCATGTAACTCATACCCGTACAACGGTAGCCCCATTTACCAGGAACAGCCGTCTCAACACAGCCAATCGCACTATAATCGTAGGCATCGTCTTCTAGCACTCCCTTTTCAATAAAGGACGGAATGATAATTTCGTCATTATTAAAGGCAGGCATTCCAAAGCCAAGTTTCATCACTTCAATACACTCGTTCATAAAACGAGCATCTAAACCAGCATGGTAGCGGACTGTTAAATTCGGTTGGGGTAAATGTGTCTGAGCAACAGATTTTAATACCAGATAAGATAAAGGATTCACCGCATCCTTTTTGTCCCGCGTCTGGCCACCGATGGTCACATTTTGATACAGAGGGCTACCGGCAGATGAAAAGGTATGGGCTTGACTACGTACCTTGTTGATGGTAATTGTTTTAATCCAAAGGTTTGTCAAGCGTTCCACAATACTCTCTGGCGTTTCCCGACCAGCTTCCAAGTCGGCTTTCACATATGGATACATGTACTGGTCAAAACGACCATAGGATAGAGAATGCCCATTTGATTCGATTTGAAGAATACATTGAATAAACCAAACAGACTGGACTGCCTCTGCAAAGGTAGTTGCTGGCTCATACGGTACTTTTGAGCAGATAGCGGCTATGTCAAGCAGTTCCTTGCGACGTTTGGGACTTGCTGTCTCAGCTAACTGTCGAGCCAATTTAACAAAACGTTCTGCATATGCCTTGACAGCATCAATCACGATAAAGATCGAATCATAAAAATGATACTTATCAATACTTGCTGGATCTGTCAAGTCCAAGGCCGCTTTTGCTACTCTTGCTTTTTCTTCAAAACCTTTCAAACCATATTCCAGTAACTTTTGATAATTGACTGCCAAATGAGCATCGCCAGAGTTCATCTTTCCTTCCATCCCAAAGAAACCAGTCTCCATATAAACTTGAGTTTCTTCAGGTAGTAACACTCCTGCTCTCGAACGCAAATTATTCTTTTCCCAAAACGGGGCAATGCTCCGGAGTTGCTCTTTGGTCTCCTCTGTAATGTAGAATACATCTCCATCACGTTTTTCAAATAAATCAAGCTCATTTAAGACAAATTCTAAGGTATATTCAGGGAAAATAGGGGCGTCTTTATTCGAAGAGGCTTGATTCCCTACAATCAGCGTTTCATCTTCAATATAAAGCGTCATATTCTCCAAAATTTCTTTCAGCATCCAAGCACGCTTCAAGACATTGGGTTTTTCTTTATGTTCTTGGTAAGCCTTGGTTACCAAAACCGCACGTTCTGCATCAATGTAAGGCTTTTTATTAAGGACATCTTCCCGATACTTGTTCATACGCTCCGTTAGATTTCCAAAATACTCCGTTTTGATGCTAGTAGCAGCAACTTTTGTATTTGTTTTCATGATATTTTCCTTTCTTTCGAAAATATTTTTGTTTCGTTTGTAATTAAATTGTACTTTTTTATCCTCTTTTTTGTCAATCCATAAAGGAAAAATACAGAAAACACATGCGAATCTGCACATTTGTGCAAAAATTTCTAGGCAGCCATTTCCTGTTCATTCTGATAAGCAATCCTATCTTGTACCCTAAAGAAAGGAAAGTAAACAAGAGTAGATACCAATAGTATCAATAGCTGAACGACTGCCCCCTGCCAACCGGCAACCAGAAAACCAGAAATAATAGCTGGAGTACTCCACGGCAAGGTCACTCCAGAAAAGGGAGCCATAAATCCAATCGCAATCGCACTATAGACAATTACTGCTGCCAAAATGGGAACCAGTAAAAATGGAACGAACATCACTGGATTCATCACGATTGGAAAGCCAAAAACAACCGGTTCATTGACGTTGAATAGGGCTGGAAATGCGGCAACCTTGCCCAGGGCTTTGTACTGCTTTGATTTTGCTGTAAACAGCATTGCCACTACAATCCCAAAGGTAATTCCCGAGCCAGACATGATCAAAAAACTATCCAAAAATTGCTGTGTTACAATGTGGGCACCCTCTTCCACAGACAAACGCCCTGCCGCAAGCATAGCCTTATTGGCATCTAAATTAGACAGCAAGAGCGCTGTGACAACCCCGTTTACAACGGATTGACCATGCACACCAAACCACCATAAGAAAGAGATGAAAAAGGCTATTCCAATGGCACCATAAAGCGAGCCCGTTAGACCTTGTAAGGGTACTTGAATCACATCATAGATCATCTCAATAAAGGTCCCGCCACCTGTAACTATCTTAGAAATGATATAGACAATCATTGAAAGTAAAAAGATGACAAAGGCAGGAATCATTGCCTCAAATTGTTTGGAGATAGCTTGTGGCACTTGTTCAGGCATTTTGATGACAATATGACGTTGAATAAAGAGGGTATACATTGCGCCTACCACTAAACCGATAATAATAGCACCAATAATCCCTTGTCCCCCAAACCAAACTTTTGCCATCGCATCTCCAATGACCTCTCCTTGTTCAGGAATGTAAGAAGATCTCAAAAGAATAAAAAATGCCGATAAGGATAGTACGCCAGCCGGCAAAGGCTCTACGCCACTATTTTTAGCATAAGAATAAGCGATCGAAAAACAGGAAATCAAGCCCATAATAGCAAAGGTTCCACTATAGACCTGCATAAGTGGTTCTGTCCAATCAGCCCCAAAGACAGCTCCTATCGCCTGATTTACCCCCTCAAAAGGAAGCTGACCAAGAATTAGAAAAAGGCTCCCGACCACTGTCAGCGGCAAGATCGCTAACATCCCATCTTTTAAAGCAATGATCCCCCTCATATTGACAAATTTCATCATTGGGGCAATGATTTTTGTTGTATCAAACTTAGCCACCACATACCTCATTTCTTTTCTCTATCAGATCTAACGCTAATTGCAAGACCTTTTGCCCATCAAACATCCCGTAATCTGCCATAGGAATAACAGCAATCGGAACCTGATATTCCTCACAAATTGCTTTGGATTTTTCCAAGGTATATGCAACTTGAGGTCCTAACAAGGCAACATCTAGTTGTGGAACATAATCCGCTATTTTAGCCTGTGAAAAAGCTTCTATGTCTGCATCAATACCAGCCTCCTTGGCTGCTATTTTCATATTATTCACCAGCATACCTGTTGAAAATCCCGCTGCACAAAATAAACCAATTTTTACCATTTTCATCTCCCTATTCTTTACTTGCTAATTCTTTTCTCAAATCAATCATTTCTTTTATCAGATTGATTTCTGTAATACTTGTCATTAAGTGATCCTGAGAATGAACAAATAAGGCTGTAATTTCCGCTTTTGTCCCACTGGCTTCTTGGGCTAAAAACTGGGTTTGCATGTTATGAGCTTCTAGCAAGGCTGTATCCGCTAGAGCTACCTCCTTTTCACTTTCTGCAAACTGTCCGTCTTTTGCATGATTCAAAGCCTGATAAATATGCTGCTTGGCATCTCCTGCATTGAGAATCAGTCCCATAATAATTTGATCAGGTACAATAACTTCCATTTCCTTACCTCTTTTTATTTTTTCTTTGTAAAGCGCTTTCATCTATACTATAACACCCGCAGCAACTTTCGTCAATACATTTGTGCTTATCTTATAATTTTGCTACATTTGTGCAATATACAGCTGAATAGCAAAAAGACCGTCTCTGAAATGCAAGGCACCAAATGCCTACCTTTCAGAGACAGTCTTTGAATTATCCATCTACTTCACCGGAAAATGTTAAATCACCATCCAGTTCTAAAACCTGTAAAATCGTACGATAATCCGTTACAAGATGGTTGATATAACCCTGGCGCAGTACTGCTAACAGGGCGTCTACTTTATGATCTCCATAAGCGATAGCGATTGAATCGGGAACTTTGCGCAACTCTTTTAGAGAGATCGCAATCGTTCGCTCTACTACAGCATCCGATATTTCATGTCCTTGTGCATCTAGAAACCGACAGCAAACCTCTCCTACTGCTCCACTTTGCTCTATTCGCCTAAAGTCGTCATCTGTCAGCATATCTAGCCATTGGCGATTATCCTTATCTACTCGACCTCCTATGCCTATGATGGCCATATCTAAACTGTTCCAGTTATCTATAATTTCTTCAAAGTATTTAGAAGATCGAATGCCTAACGCCAGTTCCTTGCTCTCTTGTACAATCGTTGCATTGATGAAAGAACATTCCCCATGAAATTTATGGGTTAGCTCATACATGAGAGTGTTGACATGGTAGCGAGCATTGATATGACTAGGACCACCAGCCAAGGGATAAAAATGCACACTTTTCATCTGTCGTGGAATCATTTTGGCAACCACATTGCTCAAGGTTTTCCCCCAGGAGATTCCTACCTTACTATGATTTTTGAGAACACTTCGGATCATCGTTGCCCCAGCCCCAGCAACCATCTCCTCTAATGATTTTTCCGAAGAGGCGGCACTCGACACGATATCAATCGTTTTCAGATTGTATTTTTCTTTCACATAATGCTCTAAATGAAAGAGGTCTGTATCAAATTCATGAATTTCTATCGTGACAACCCCTTTTTCACGGGCTCTCGTTAACATTCGACTAATCGTGGTGCGATAAATCCCTAGTTCCTTCGCTATCTCAGCCTGATTTTTTCCTTCAATATAGTATAGATATGCTACCTTCGCTAGCTGCTTCCTGTTGTTTTCTGCTACTTCTCTCCTAGCCATTTTCTTCCCCCATCTAGCGAACTTTTGTAACTCGAACTCCCTGATTTTGTAGCAATTCCTCCTTTTCGACAGGTAGCTGCTCATCTGTAATGACAAGACTGACCTCTGCCATACTAAATTGGCTGACCGTTCCTCGTTTATTAAATTTTGTGGAATCCGTCAAAACAATCACTTCCTCAGCTACATGCGCCATAGCTCTCACTACCTCTGTTCTCATCAAGTCTTTCCCTGTAAATCCCTCCTCATCTGCAAAGCCATCTGTCCCGATAAATGCTTTCTTGACATGAAAGAACGAAATCATTTCTTTTAAAAGGGGACCTACAGTCACCTGTGAGTTTTGTTGGTATTCTCCGCCTAATAATATTACTTTGCATGAATGATAGGAACGGATATAATCCGCAATGAAATAGGAATTCGTAATAATGGTCACATTTCGTTTTTGCTGGCAAACTTGCTCTGCTAAAAGAGCGCAGGTAGAGCCTGATTCGATGATAATCGTCTCATTATCCTGAATGAGTTCTACTGCTTTTTGAGCGATTTTCCGCTTCACATCATGATGAAAGGATAAGCGAACATTTAGGTCATCGCCACTGTTTAAAACGGCGTAGCCATGCTCGCGGTGCAACAAGCCCCTACTTTCTAATTTATCCAAATCCTTACGAATCGTTACCTTTGACACTTTCAACAGGTTCGACAAGGTATTCACATCTATTTTTTCATATTGGGATACCAATTTTACTATTTGATCTAATCGTTCCATACCATGACCTCCTTTTCTATTTTAACAAATTTTAGCTAAGAAACAAAGCAAAACAAACTTACGTTCGTAATTGATTTATTTTCATTTGAATGTTACAATAAAACAAAAAGAGGATTTGTAATGAGTACAAGGAAAGGCATTATTTTCAATATTCAACATTTTTCTATCCACGATGGACCCGGTATTCGGACAACCGTATTTTTAAAGGGCTGTCCTCTACGGTGTCCATGGTGCTCAAATCCTGAGTCACAACGGTTACGACCTGAACCAATGCTTGATGCAGGCACAAAACTTCCTATTACGATGGGCGAGGAAAAAACAGTTGATGAGATTATCCAAGAGGTTCTAAAGGATCAGGCTTTCTATGAAGAATCTGGTGGTGGCATGACCTTATCCGGTGGAGAAATCTTTGCCCAATTTCACTTTGCAAAGGCCATTTTACAGGCTGCTAAAGCCAAAGGGATTCATACAGCCATTGAAACAACTGCCTTTGTCAGTCATGAAAAATTCGTTGATTTAATCCAGTATGTCGATTTTATCTATACCGATCTGAAACACTATCATGCCCTAAAACATCGAACGGTCACTGGTGTAGAAAATCAACTGATCATTAAAAATATCCATTATGCCTTTTCTAAAGGAAAAGAAATCGTACTGCGGATACCTGTCATTCCAGATTTCAATGATTCCTTAGAAGATGCAAAAGAGTTTGCCCGCCTGTTCAACCAACTTCAGATTGATCAAGTCCAACTACTCCCCTTTCATCAGTTTGGTGAAAATAAGTATCAACTCCTAAATCGAACCTACACTATGAAACACGTAAAGGCCTTGCACCCAGAGGATCTCTACGATTATCAACAAGTCTTTTTAAATCATGATATCAACTGCTATTTCTAGACTAAAAAAGAGGTTGAAGAAAGTCATTCAAGGGGACTTTGCTTCAATCTCTTTTTTCTATGCTACCAAATGACTACGCGGTCTTCTGGTTTACGCCACATACCGTCTTTTTCTGCCACATCAAAGGCTTCAAAAAATTCAGCAAAATTGGGTACTTGCAGGTTGACGCGGAGTTTTGCGGGGCCGTGAACATCAATGCTCGTTAACAACTGCATATACTCTGTCCGTCCTTTCAGGCGCCAGATACGAGCCCAATTGGTGAAAAATTCTTCTGCCGAGTAGTCTGGCTCTCTTTTTGCAGCTTCTAGCGCCGCAGCAAGACCACCCAAATCAGCTACATTTTCAGAAACTGTCAGCTTCCCATTCACCTTAGCTCCATAGGAATCTTGCCCTTCAAAGAGTTCCACTACTCTCTGCGTTTTTTCCTTAAAGGCTGCATAGTCATCATCTGTCCACCAGTTCTTTAGGCTACCATTTTCATCAAAGGAAGCCCCATTGGTATCAAAGGCGTGAGAAATTTCATGGGCGATAACCGCACCAATCCCACCATAATTTTCAGATGAAGTCTGCTCCAGTGAATAAAAGGGTGCTTGTAAGATAGCTGCGGGGAACACAATCTTATTTTGTTGGGGACTATAGTAAGCATTGACCATGTGCGCTGGCATCCCCCATTCGCTATCATCCACCGGCTGATTCCACTGGCTCCATGAATGCTTGACAGAAAGTTCTTTCAAGAACTGAGCATTTTCAAGCAGAGACTTGCTTTCATCGATGATCTTGTCATAGTAGCGCTCTGGTAATTGCTCAGGATATCCGATATAAGGCTTGATAACCCCTAATTTGACGATGGCTTGCCTCTTTGTTTCTTCTGTCAACCAGTCATTGGCAGCTAGACGCTCTTTATAGACCTCAATCATCGTTGCAATTTTTTGTTCCACATCTGCCTTAGCTTCTGGGGAGAATTTCTCTCCTGCATACCACAAGCCCAGAGCTTGGTTGAACGGACCTTCAGCTAAATAAAAGGCTGCTTTTTTCTTGTTTTGTGCCTCTGGAGTACCCGATAAGGCACGACCATAAGCACCTGTTAAAATGCGGATTTCATCGGTTAGATAAGAAGCAACCGAACCGATCACATTCATCATCAAACTAGCCTTTAAGTACTCCCAATTCTCTTCACAGTAGAACTCTTTTGCAACTTCCCAAAAACGAGGATTTTCAACAATAATCTTATCTGGAACTTGCCCGATGACGTGCGTAAAGAATGTTTCTAAAGGAAGATTTGGAACCAGAGCTGCAAACTCCTTAAAATCATAGGGATGATACAGTTTAAAGTACTCCGACTTATCTTCGTTAGAAAGCACGATTTGCGCAATGCGTGCATCAAAGGCTTCCACCTTATCCAACAAATCTGTGATTTCTTGATCTGAAAAACCAAATTTTCGGAGTACATCTGTATCGCATTTCCGCCACAAGGCTAGGAGCTCTGCTTTTTGCGGGTGATGCTCATCATAGTAGGTCGTATCTGGCAAGATCGTGCCTGGTTCTCCTGCCCAGAGAACATTGGTTTTGGCATCCATAAAGTCTGGTGCAATGCCAAACGGCATCCCAGTTGGTTTTCCTGCCAATTCAAACTCTGCCATTTTTTCAGTAAAGTCTGCAAAAGACTGAAGTTGTTTGTACTCTTCAATCAAGGGAAGAGCAGGTGCAATGCCTAGCGCTTCTCTTTTTTCATAATCAGCTACGAGACGGTGGTATTTGACAAAGTTTTGAAGAACACTATCTTCTGGCACTTCCTCGCCCTTCAACCACTTGTCTGTCCTTGCAAGCATCAAGTCTTCAATCTCATCATGCAAGGTAATGAAACCACCTGTTACAGGCTTGTCGTTTGGAATAAGAGCTGCTTGCGCCCATTTTCCATTAATGGCTTCATAAAAATCATCTTGTAAACGTACCATAAGAACCTCTTTTCTATATTTCTTTCTACATGATAGCAAAAAGAATCAGAATTTGCAGGGATTTTACGTCCCAATACTCTAGGAAAGTAGAAAATAGATTTCAAGCCATGCAGGAATATAGTAAGATTCACCATTCTTTCATCTACTAATATTGAATCTTTGATGAAAATTTTTTAGTTTCTTTCAAAAATTAACTTGACTTAATTTTTAAATTAAGTTATATTAAGAAACAAGGAGTTTAAAGATGATTAAAATAAACGATTTAAGTGTCAGCTATCATACTGTTTTAGCTTTAGACACCATCAATGCAACCATTCAAGGTCCCACTATTACCGGTATTCTCGGACCAAACGGAGCGGGGAAGTCTACCCTACTGAAAGCCATGCTTCATATAATTGACCACAAGGGGCAAACGATACTTGAGGACAAGGACATCCGCAAACAACGGAGCAAGATTGCCTATGTTGAACAAAAGGCAGTCATTGACTTCAACTTTCCAATTAAGGTCAAGGAATGCGTATCCTTGGGACTCTATCCTAAAATCAGCCTGTTTCAACGTTTCAAAGAACAGGATTGGGCAAAGGTGGCACGCGCCCTTGAAATCGTCGGAATGCTAGAGTATGCTGACAAACAAATCAGCGAATTATCTGGAGGTCAATTCCAACGTGTCCTCATCGCTCGGTGTCTCGTCCAAGAAGCCGACTACATCTTTTTAGATGAACCTTTTGTAGGAATTGATTCTGTCAGTGAAAACATTATCATGACCACATTGCGCAATCTCAAAAAATTAGGAAAAACCATTCTCATTGTCCACCATGATTTGAGCAAGGTCAAAAACTACTTCGACCAAGTTCTACTGCTCAACCGTGAAGTCATAGCCTTTGGAGAAACTACACAGACCTTTACCAAAGAGAACCTAAAGGCGACCTACGGTGAGAATTTGATACTAATGGAGGAGGACTAAGAAATGATTCAAGAATTTATCGAGGGATTGCAAAGTTTCCACTTTCTACAAAATGCTGTCATAACAGCCATTGTCATCGGGATTGTCGCTGGAGCAGTTGGCTGTTTTATTATCTTACGGGGGCTGTCTCTCATGGGAGATGCCATTTCCCATGCAGTATTACCAGGAGTTGCCCTCTCTTATATCTTAGGGATTAACTTTTTTATCGGTGCGATTGTTTTTGGTCTACTTGCCTCCGTCATGATTACCTATATCAAAGGAAACAGCATCATCAAGAGCGACACGGCAATTGGGATTACCTTCTCTTCCTTTCTAGCTCTAGGGGTCATCCTTATCGGAGTTGCTAATAGCTCTACCGATTTATTCCATATTCTATTTGGGAATATCCTTGCGGTACAAGATATAGATAAATGGATTACGATTGGTGTTGCTATCGTTGTCCTCTTCCTAATCTTCCTCTTTTTCAAGCCACTCTTGATTACTTCCTTTGACCCACTACTTGCAAAATCCATGGGAATGCCTGTTAATGCCTATCATTACCTACTCATGATTCTGCTAACCTTGGTTTCTGTCACAGCCATGCAAAGTGTCGGAACCATTCTTATTGTTGCCATGCTGATTACACCAGCCGCTACTGCATACCTCTATTCCAGCAGTCTTAAAAGCATGATCTTCCTATCTTCTACCTTAGGAGCTCTTTCTTCTATTGTTGGGCTCTTTCTAGGATATACTTTTAACATCGCTGCCGGATCTAGTATCGTCTTGACATCAGCCACTTTCTTTTTGATTAGCTTCCTCTTTGCCCCAAAACAAGGCATCTTAATGCGCTATTTCAAAAAGTCATCTCATTCATAAAGGAGAATTTAATGAAAAAATTATCTACTCTAGCGGTTGCATTCCTTGCAATCCTAGGTCTTGCTGCCTGCTCAGGTTCTGTGAAAGAATCTAGCACGGAATCTTCCAAATTAAAAGTGGTCACCACCAACTCCATTCTGGCCGATATCACCAAAAATATCGCCGGTGACAAGATTGATTTACATAGTATCGTTCCAGTTGGGCAAGATCCACATGAATACGAACCCTTACCCGAAGATGTGAAAAAGACATCCAAAGCAGACCTTATTTTCTACAATGGTATCAACCTTGAAACTGGTGGAAATGCCTGGTTTACAAAATTAGTCAAAAATGCTAATAAAGTAGAAAACAAAGATTACTTCGCTGTTAGCGAGGGTGTTGAGGTCATCTATTTGGAAGGAGAAGATGAAAAAGGCAAGGAAGATCCACACGCTTGGCTTAATCTTGAAAATGGAATGATTTACGCCAAAAACATTGCCAAACAACTAATTGCAAAGGATCCCGATAATAAAGATACTTATGAGAACAATTTAGCTACCTATCTTGAGAAGCTCGATGCTTTAGATCAGGAAGCCAAAGAGAAATTTAACAATATCCCTGCTGAGAAGAAAATGATTGTCACAAGCGAAGGCTGTTTCAAATATTTTTCAAAAGCCTATCAGGTTCCATCTGCCTATATTTGGGAAATTAACACCGAAGTAGAAGGAACACCTGACCAAATTAAACGCTTGGTTGAAACACTACGTCAAACCAAGGTTCCATCCCTCTTTGTCGAAAGCAGTGTCAATGATCATCCAATGAAGACTGTTTCAAAAGACACCAATATCCCGATTTATGCGAAAATCTTTACCGATTCTGTCGCTGAAGAAGGCGAAGATGGAGATAGTTACTATGCCATGATGAAATGGAATTTAGATAAAATCGCTGAAGGCTTAGCTAAATAGTTTATGGATGAATGTTGCAGGGCACCACTGTCAAGGAACCTACCACTTAATCCCATTCTACTTGCTAGAAAACCAGTCTATGGATACCTTTATATCTTCTCTCTTTGATAATGGTAGGCCTTTGCAACATCCATATATAGTCTTTTCGTTTGCTTTTAGTACTTCCTCCACTGGTCTTTTTGACTATTGGAGTTGGAGATGAAACAAAGTTTTCTCAAGCTCCCAAGTCGTAAAAAAGCTGCCGTTATCATAGGCTAAAGCCTATGACAGCTGTGGCTAAACGAAAGGACTGATAATAATTCAAACTCCCAGTGCTATAGCCTATGTGCTCGTGAACTGGGAGTTTATTTTTTAGACAATCCAAATCTGTTGAACTTCATACTCAATAAAAATCAAAAGTAAACTAGCTTTCACAATGAAGAATTGTGAAAGGTTGGAAATGAGAGTAGCACCGCTCATTTCCTTATAATCGAAGCCAGGGTAGAACGAGCATTCACCAAGGCAAGTTGACGAAGGATCCTTTTGATTTTTAAAGAGTATAACTTGATGAGTAAAAAGCTCCAAGCCTACTAGCTGAAGATAAAAGAGTAGCCGACTTCTATCGACAGTTGCATCGCCTAATCTGAATTTGATATTCATTGCATATTACTTTTCTTTTAAATTTTTGTTATACTAGATGAAAGAAAAGGAGAGGACACCCAGATGACCCCTAATAAAGAAGATTACCTAAAATGTATCTATGAAATCAGCACGCGAAAGGAGAAAATCACCAACAAGGAGATTGCGCTACTCATGCAAGTCTCTCCGCCTGCCGTTACCGAAATGGCTAAACGAATGATTGAAGAAGGGCTAATTCAAAAAGACCGGCAAGCCGGCTATCTGTTGACAGCTCTCGGTCAAAAAATGGTAGCTCGTCTCTACCGCAAACACCGCTTAATTGAAGTTTTTCTCCTTGAACATCTGAACTATACTAGCCACCAACTACATGAAGAAGCCGAGGTGCTTGAGCATACTGTATCAGACTACTTCATTGATCAATTAGATGAGTTTCTAGGATCCCCAAAGACCTGCCCACATGGGGGCACCATTCCCCTCAAAGATCACCTCTTAGAAGAGCAATACCAAGATACCCTCGACAAGGTAGGTAAGCTAGGAAACTACCGTTTGGTACGGATCAACGATTCTTTTTCCCTCCTTCAATTCCTTGAGCAAATCCATCTCGCCTTGAAGGATTGCTTCACAGTACAACAAATTGACCCCCTTACCCAAAACATTCTCATTCAATACAAGGAAACGACCGTTGCGATTCCTTTTACCATCGCAAATGGCTTGTATATCGAAGCCATCTAAAAGAGACCGAAGAAAGCGTTCATTTAGCGCTTTCTCCGGTCTTTTCCTTTACTTTTAGTAGTAGTTAATTCCTTACTTTGACATCCAAAACACCCTATCTAACCACTAAAAAGCAAAAGAATAAGTGGAAGATATACAGACAAACAGATAGCTGGACAACTATTCTTTTACCTATTTTTCGTATCGACCAAAATTGTTACAGGTCCATCATTAATCAAAGAAACCTGCATATCTGCCCCAAAAATCCCTGTCTGAACCGGAACAACCATGCCCAAGGCTTGGTTCAAGTCCTCGTAGAGTTTCTTGGCTAGATCTGGCGCAGCCGCTCCTGTAAAGGCTGGACGGTTTCCCTTTTTCGTATCTGCAAACAAGGTAAACTGCGAAATCGATAAAATTTCCCCTTTGATATCCTGAATTGAGCAGTTCATTTTCCCCTCTTTATCCGAAAAAATCCGCATGTTGGTAATTTTTCTCACTGCATAATCCACATCTTCTTTCACATCTTCAGGTCCTACACCTACCAAAAGGAGCAATCCTTGCTGAATGTGTCCCTGTAGTTGCTGTTCAATGGTAACTGTCGCTTCTGTTACCCGCTGAATGACTATTTTCATCTCTTCACCTATCCATTTGTTCGTTTGACAGAGTATACTTCTGGTACTGATTTGATTTTATCAACAACCGTGGTCAACATCGCAAGATTTGCAATACCAAAAGATACATGAATGGTCGCAAATTTCATATCCTTGGTTGGCTGGGCATTGACAGAGGAAATATTCTTACTTGAATTGGTCAACACTTTCAAGACATCATTAAGGAGACCCGAGCGGTTAAGCCCATAAATATCAATATTCGCCATGTATTCCTTACTGGAGGGTTCATCTTCCCAAGAGACATCAATCAAACGAACCTCATAGTTTTCCTGGCTTTTCAGATTCATACAGTCCGTCCGGTGGACCGCTACTCCCCGTCCTTTTGTAATGTAGCCCGTAATCTCATCACCTGGCACTGGATTACAACACTTAGCAAGGCGAATTAAGAGACCAGAAGCCCCTTCAATGACAACACCACCCTCGTGCCGGATTTTGAGACTATCTTTATTGTCCTGCTTGATTTCCCCACCGTTGACCAACTCATCCGCAACAGCCTTGGCCTTGGCACGCTCTGCCTCCCGTCGCTCTTTTTCTGTCAGACGGTTAAAAATGGACATGGCAGAAACTTCACCAAAGCCAACTGCTGCAAAAAGTGCTTCCTCAGTCTTGTAACCCGTTTTTTGCAACACATCGTCCAAATGCTTGCGATCCAAGTATTGATTGGCTACATAGCCATTTTCCTGCAAGAGATTCTGGACAAGCTCACGCCCCTTGGTGATAGACAGTTCCTTATCTTGATTTTTAAAAAACTGACGAATCTTATTTCTAGCTTTATGCGTTTTAACTAGATTCACCCAATCACGACTTGGACCAAAAGAATTAGCACTTGTGATAATTTCAACTTGGTCTCCTGTTTTCAACTTGGTCGTCAAGGGAACCATCCGACCATTAACCTTGGCACCTGTCGCTTTTTCTCCAACCTTGGTATGAATCTCATAGGCAAAATCAATCGGTACAGAATCTTTGGGGAGCTCCCTAACCGACCCATCTGGCGTAAATACATAAATCCGCTCGGTAAAAATATCATCCTTAACAGAATCGACAAAGGTTTGCGCATCCCCTGCATCTGCCTGCAATTCAATCAAATTATTGATCCATTTCAGCTCCTGTTGACTAGCCGTAGCCTTGCCACCACGCTTATAGGCCCAGTGAGCTGCCACTCCATATTCCGCCACTTGGTGCATCTCTGCCGTCCGAATTTGAAATTCAATCGGCCCCTTTGGACCATAGACTGTCGTATGGATCGACTGGTAACCATTTGCCTTAGGATTTGCAATATAATCCTTAAACCTGCCTGGCATCGGACGCCACAACTCATGGATATACCCCAGCATGGCATAGACATCACTCGGTGTCTCCATGATACAACGAATGGCAATCAAATCATACAACTGGTCAAACCGCTTCTTCTTATCGTGCATCTTTCGATAGATGGAATAAATATGCTTAGGACGACCATAGATATGACCATGGAGGTGATGTTCGCTTGCAAATTCACGAATCTTATCAACCACCTCATTGACCAGAGCTTCTCGCTCCCTGCGCTTTTCAGTCATGAGATGGGTAATCTTGTAAAACTCTACCTCATTCAAGTAACGAAAAGCCATATCTTCTAATTCCCACTTGATAGAAGAAATCCCCAAACGATGAGCAAGCGGTGCATAGATTTCCATTGTTTCACGTGAAATACGCTCCTGCTTGTCCTTGCGCAAATGCTTCAAGGTCCGCATATTGTGCAGGCGATCCGCCAGCTTAACCAAGATGACCCGCATATCCTTAGACATCGCAATCAACATCTTACGGTGATTTTCAGCCAACTGCTCTTCATGTGATTTATATTCAACCTTACCGAGCTTGGTCACCCCATCCACAATCATTCGCACATCCGAACCAAACTCTGCTTCCATCTCATCCAGTGTAACATCTGTATCTTCCACCACATCATGCAGAAAACCACAGGCAACTGTCACCGCATCAAGCTGTAAGCCAGCCAAAATCCCAGCTACCTGAATCGGGTGGATGATATAGGGCTCACCTGACTTGCGAAACTGCTGACTATGGGCTTCTATGGCATAATTCAGTGCCTTACGCACAAAAGCCACATCCTCTTCTGGCATATACTGAGCTGTCAGAGCGATAACATCTTCTCCCGTTAGATTGATTTCTTTCATATTCTCTTCCTTTTCCTGCTGATTATTGTTCTTATTTTACCATTTTAGCAGAAAAAGAAAAAGGCACAAAGCGAATCTTTTATGCTACAATGGAGACACATACTTCTGAAGGAGAAAGCTATGAATCAACCAATCATTGTAACAAGCACAAGAAGAAACTATCTTAAATTAGGGACCCTCTCACTATTGATGGTCTTGCTCTCCTGTATTTGCGTCTTGATGTATTCCGGTAGACGATACCATCCCCTTCATTCCCCATTCGTCATTTTGATTGGTAGTCTTGGGATTCTCTTTTTCGGCGGGACTTTTATGTACTACACAAAGCGAATCTTTACGACCAACTTACCTCCCATTCTCTATGTAGATGACAAGGGGATTATAGACAAATCTTCTGCCCTTGCGATTGGCTTTATTCCTTGGGAGGATATCTCCCGGATCCGCCTCCGCTCCCACCTCGACCAGACCTACATCTCTGTAACCCTAAAAAATAACCAAAAGTATCTCGCTAAGATGAATGCTTTTCAACGATATTGCTCCAAGATAAACCTTAAAATGGGCTTCCCCTTGGTCAATATCGTCTTAACTACTAGTAATGAAATCCCTGAACAAGTTTATTATAACATTCTTCAACAGTATGGAGACAACTTTAAAAAAAGACATAAAAAAACGTAAACTTTTGCAAGTTTACGTTTTTTTATGTTGCAGCTCCAAAGCAAAACTCACCGCTGATAGGGCGTAGAGCGGAGCGGTTTCTGCCCGCATAATCCTCGGGCCAAGACCGACCTTACGTCCTCCTTGTCTCTCAAATTGTATCATTTCATCGGGTGATAGCCCACCTTCAGGACCAAAAATAAAGAGCAGTTTTTCACCACCTGCGAAACTTGATAGAGCCTCTACCAAGCTCGAACGCTCTCCTGCTTTAGCAGCTTCTTCATAGGCAATGAGAATGGTATCAAACTGGTCAAACACGCTAAGGAAGTTCGCCTTACTGGTAAATAGGGCAATAGCAGGCACCCGATTCCGCTTACTCTGCTCAGCTGCTCCTTGAGCAATTTTCTGCAATTTTTCAACTTTTTTTGCAATCTTCTTGCTATCCCATTTGACAACGGACCAATCTGCTGGAAAGGCACAGATCTGGCTTGCTCCTAATTCTGTCGCTTTTTGAGCGAGAAATTCTAATTTGTCCCCCTTGGGAAAGCCACAAGCAATGGTCACCTCTACTGGCAATTCAACTTGATCTGGCAATTCCTCGATAAGTTCAAAACGATGATCAACATCACTCACAACACGCGCCAAGCGCTTAATTCCATCCTCAAAGACCAAGATCACTTGGTCTCCTTTTACCAACCGCATCACCTGAAACATATGCTTAAGGGTGTCTTTGTCCTCAATCACCAGACTAGGCACTGCACCACCTTTTACAAAATACTGTTGCATCTAGCCTCCTATGACACCTGAAATATCATTTGTTTTTTTCAAAATAAGGGCATTCCATTCCCCTTGAATCATCTGAGTTTCAAGGAAGAAACCTGCACTATAGGCTGCCTCTAAGACCATATCCAACTTATCTGCAATGATCCCACTCATGATAAGATAGCCCTCATCTCTAAGCAAACGATAGGCATCTGCTGTCAAATGCACAAGAATATCCGCCAGGATATTAGCCACGATAACGTCTGCTTCCAGTTCTACACCACGAAGTAAGTCCCCTGTCTGCACGATAATATTATCCGTATCGACATTGAGGTCAATATTTTCCTGCGCCACACGTACCGCAACCTCATCAAGGTCATAGGCATGGATCGTCCCTGCTCCAAGAAGGGAGCTCGCAATCGATAGTACCCCACTTCCAGTCCCTACATCAAGGACACACTCCCCACCCCGCAAGACCTGTTCTAAGGCAAACAAGCTCATCTTCGTTGTCGGATGTGTCCCCGTCCCAAAAGCCATACCCGGATCCAGACGAATGACCTTTTCACCCGCTGTCGCCTCATAATCCGTCCAAGATGGAACGATGGTCAAATCATGAGTAATTCGAGCTGGCTCATAGTATTTCTTCCAATTATCCGCCCAGTCTTCTTCCTCCAAGGCTTGTTCTTCTAGACAAATCGTATCAAGATCTAAAAAATCACTGACCTCATCCAAACGTGCCAATAAGGCTGCTTTGACAGCCTCAAGTGCTAGATTTTCTGGATAATAGGCAATAATCGTTATGGTATCTGATTGCTCCAGCTCAGGCACCATTTCACCAAATAAATCCTCCTTATCCAGATAATCCGCCGTATCTTCAATCGCGACTCCCTGTGCACCTAACTCTATCAAGAGATTCGATACAATCTCCTCACCCTGACGCTCAAGCTGCACCCGTAATTCCTGCCACATAGTCCCTCCTTTAATCCAGTCCTTTCCACACAACAAGCATACCTAGCCTTAACTTTGGCTGACCTGATAGTCCTAGCAATTCCTCACTAATACCTCGGATAAGGGTGAAAATCTTTTTCTTCCAATTTCACTCTACCAGTTTCGAAGGCCTCCTCGTCCCAAGCAATCGCAAACTCTTCAGTCCCATCATCTGCCAAAAAGTCCATGAGATCATCTAAGCCCTTTTCTGCCGTCTCTGCTAAACATGCAACAAAATAGGCGATAAATTCACTAGATAGACCTTTTTTCTGATCATAAGGAATGGTAGTCAAATAGTTTTCTTTCCTCACCCTCGATTTCAAAGGATTGTAAAATAAGACCACTTCCTCAAAGAAAATGTCCTCCGTCGTTGTATTTCCTGCAACATCTATTATTTCAATGCCTGCCTTATTTTCCACTTCTAATAAAAAAGCGATCTCTACTGCATGATTTTTCTTATCCCAATGGATTTCAAAATCATAGGGAAAATCCTGCGCCATTTTCTGATCCAACACGTCTAAAAAACCGTACTTACTCATCTTGCCTCACTTTCTGATATCATCTTTCTGTTTTTATTTAGTACTGACTCCATCGTTTAGAAAACTGCTAGAGAACGGGGATAAAGCAGATATATCTCGTATCAACAATCACAGGCTTAATCGATATTAGACAAGAGAGGTTAACCATGCACTAAATCAAAACTGAATGGCTCTATTTATGATAGAATATATAGATAAGTGTATCATAAAATAAACGAAAAAGACAGAAAGGACGAAACAACATGATTGATAATCTTGCCCTTAGGATGCGTCCCAAAACGATTGATCAGGTCATTGGACAGAGCCACCTGGTTGGCGAAGGAAAAATTATCCGCCGTATGGTAGAGGCTAAGCGACTATCCTCCATGATTTTATATGGTCCTCCAGGAATTGGTAAGACCAGTATTGCGAGCGCTATTGCAGGAACATCTAAGTATGCCTTTCGCACCTTCAACGCTACCGTTGATAGCAAAAAACGCCTTCAAGAAATTGCGGAAGAGGCTAAATTCTCTGGTGGTTTGATCCTACTACTTGATGAAATTCATCGCTTGGACAAGACCAAGCAAGATTTTTTACTTCCTTTACTTGAAAATGGGAACCTCATCATGATTGGTGCAACCACAGAAAATCCCTTCTTCTCCGTGACACCTGCCATTCGTAGCCGCGTTCAAATTTTTGAACTAGAGCCGCTCTCAAACGACGACATCAAAGCAGCCATTCACACAGCTATTTCAGATTCTGAGCGTGGCTTTGACTTCCCTGTTGCAGTAGATGATGAAGCACTTGATTTCATTGCAACTAATACAAATGGAGACCTACGTGCTGCCTTTCATTCTTTGGAATTAGCCGTCTTATCCACTCCTGAAAACACTAATGGGATTCGTCACATCACACTGGATACCATGGAAAACAGCCTTCAAAAAAGCTATATCACCATGGATAAGAATGGGGACGGGCATTACGATGTCCTATCTGCCCTCCAAAAATCAATCCGAGGAAGTGATGTCAACGCTAGTCTTCACTATGCCGCTCGTCTGATTGAGGCAGGGGATTTACCCAGTCTTGCCAGACGTCTCATGGTCATTGCCTATGAAGATATCGGACTTGCCAATCCCGATGCCCAACTCCATACCATGGCTGCTCTTGAAGCTGCCCAAAAACTCGGCTTTCCAGAAGCTCGCATTCCCATTGCCAATATCGTCATCGACCTTGCTCTATCACCAAAATCAAATTCCGCCTATCTAGCTATGGAGCAGGCCCTTATTGATCTCCACCAATATGGACATCTACCAATTCCAAGGCATCTCCGCGATGGGCATTACAAGGGGAGTAAGGAACTGGGCAATGCCCAAGACTATCTTTATCCCCACAACTTCCCTGAAAAATGGGTGAACCAACAATACCTACCTGATAAACTCGTTCAGCAACACTATTTTAAAGCCAATGAAACCGGCAAATACGAGCGAGCCCTCAAACTAACCCAGGAAAAAATTATAAACCTAAAAAAACAGACCGCTCCCAAGTCTTGATAAAGGAAAAAAGAAGCTTTTTGCGACAACGCTTTCTTTTTTATAAATTTTCTCTTGATTTTTTTTCAAAATATGGTAAGATAAATACATAGATAAGAACTGCTGTGGTATACGAATTCATACCCATGTGTTGACCGACTATTTTTGTATTACTAGGGAAACAAGAGCTTTCTAACAGTATGCAGGCCGTCTCACACGGAAGCGACTGAAGTTAGAAACGAGTTACCCACCTGCTACTTACTGTGCGGGATCAATACAATTCATGAATCACCGGTACCAATACAGCGTTTTTCTTTTCCTTCCTTAGCTCAGCTGGTAGAGCAGCGGACTCTTAATCCGTGGGTCGTAGGTTCGATCCCTACAGGGAGGATGTTCACATATCTCCTAAAGCCTTGTACCGCAAGGCTTTTTTCGTTGTGACATGCAAATTTGTTCTACTTTTGTTCTACTTCTAATTTTCTTTTACCTTTCTTTACTAAACTTTCAAATATTGCCTTACTTCCTCAAACTCTGCCTGCTGAATTTCTTTAAGAAGATGTCCATAAGTCTCTATCAACTGCTTAATATCTTTGTGACCTAAGATTTTTGAAACAACCCATATATCCACTTTATTAGCTAGTAAATAACTCCCATAAGTATGACGAGTTCCCGTTATACTCATTTTATCAGATATATCTAATTTTCTTAATGTTTGTCGTAAATGTTTGTTAAGGGTTCTATTAGACGGAACACCATAACGATAGTCATAAAAGACTAAATTATGTGGATTATCAATTCCTCGACTTCCTAAAATTTCTTCCTGCTCCCTCTTCAATTTCAATAAAACTTGAACTAAATAAGGGCTAATCGGAACATCTCTAACAGACCACTTTGTTTTTGGAGGACAAAATTGACCTGTTTCTTTTGAATAACGTCTATAAGTGTGTAATACATTTTTTTCATAATCAATATCTTCCCAACAAACCGCCAATCCCTCACCAGTACGCAAACCAGTCGTAAAATATAAGTATAATAAATAAGGGACAACAGATTTTTCATAGTTCATATTTTCTTTCAAATAAACCAAAATCCTTTTATAATCTTCAATACTTTGAACGTGTTTATCCTCCGCCTGTTTTCGAGAATCTTCACCAACAATTTTTATTCCCGCTGTAAAGTCTTGAATTAAGGCTCCGTCCCTCCTAGCCATTTGAATAACTTCTCTAACAACTGAATTAAATCTTGACACTTGAGACTTCAATACACTGCTACAGTATTCATTGATAAAATTCTGATACTCACTATGAGTAATACGACTTACCGACTTATTAGAAAAATATTTTTCTATTATCTTCCCTCTTTGCAAATGCTTGTTTTTAGACGATACAGATAATTTGCTAGGAACAATTATCAGTCTATGCCATTCTTTCCACAGTTCATAAAGAGTAGCCTTTGTCTGAAAAAGTGTCCCCTTAGCTAGCTCTTGCTCTATACTTTGAGCTTCATACATAGCTTCTTTTTTCGTTTTAAAACCAGAACCAGAAGCAATTAACTTTTTATCTTTATCAACTATCCTATAATCCCATGTTTTCTTTTTACCCCTTTGTCTATATGTAGCCATTTTTCTCCTCTCTAATTCAAGGAGTTTATCCTTGATAATGTATCATTTATCTATCTAGCAAAATAGTTGAAAAATTTTCTTCAAAATATTTTCTTGTTCTACTTGCTAAAAATTTATAAGGATTTCCTTTGCTTTGCGGATATACGACAAATCCTTTAGAATTAACTGATATATCTAACTCTTTCTTAAATTTTGGATTCAGTAAAATATCATTTATAATTTTAGTTCTACTAAAACCTAGCAATACAACGACCTCATCAATAGACCACCATTGCCCCTCATCTGTTTTTCTTAGCAAGTCTAAATACTCATCTTTATCCACTACTACTAAATTATCAGGTACAGGTATTGACACATTAAATACTTGATTCTGTCTCAATTTCTGCTTCTCCAATAATGCCACCATATTTTCCCTTTCTACCTTATCGTTTAAAAATCAAAAAGCAAGCTATCTCTAACTTGCTTCAATCCCAATATTTCCCGAACAAAATTCAACCAGGAACGCTCAACATCGGCACATTTTCCCGAACATTATTTTGACATCGATTCCAGGTAATCTCATTTTTTTCCGAACATTTTTGGCATATTAAATCAACAATCTTACTAATTGCTATATTCTGACAACTGTTTTTCAATTCTTTTTAAAATACTCTGAATTTCTCCTGCCTCTCTATAGTTTTCTAATTCAGCTAAACGACTTTCAAACGACTTTATTGCTTGTAATAAAGCCATATCCTCTTGTTTTTGATTGGATAATAATTCCTGATTCTGTTGTTTTAGCGTAGCAACTTCTGCATTTAATTGTGCATTCTGCAAAACAATCTCTTTCATCATATCCATCGTTTCTAAAATTTCTTTAGCACGACTACTGTTTTTATACAGTTCTTGACGTGCCATTTCTTCCCTCTTCATTTGGTCAGAAAGATACTCTGTATCCTTTTTTATCAATAAAGAAGTCGATTCCTTAGACAACAAGCTGTGTTCTGTAGATAAATCAGTATGTTCTTTAGATAAATTAGTATGTTCTTTAGATAAATTAGTATATTCTTTAGATAAAAGTTCCAATTCTCTAAATAACGCTTTATTATCTCTAAACAAAGTCAATAAAGCAACAGCCCCTCCCAATACTCCTCCTACAGATGTCAATACCCCTCCTATAGTAACCCAATCCATAATAGATAATTCCTCCAACATTTCTTTTCCTCCTATCTTATCATATTTTTAGATGAATGCTCACTCATTCATCTTTTTATTTTCCAATAACGTATACAAAAGTTTTAGCTGATACAGAATCTAAAAGTCGATAGCTTATCACTCCTAAGCCTCGTACATTACATTCTGAAATCAATACCGTTCCGTCTGCCTTGACCTCTTCTACAAATGATACGTGTCCATAAGTGAGATCTGCATTAGCTTCTCCTGGACTAAAAGAGACTGCTGCATGTTTTGTTGGAGTATTCGTTATTGTGTAGCCTGACTTACTCTTCCAATCCCCGCCATTACCCATATAAGGGTCAAAAGAGATACCAAATTCTCTTGCTCTATTAAATACAAACCAAGTACATTGTCCATAAGGATAAGATTGAGCAATATAGCCAGTCGTATTTATCGGTTTATCTAGTATATAGCCAGCAGGCACCTCCGCAGACAAGACACCCGGACTTGTACTACCATTGCCTGTCACTATGCTTGTAGGAGGTTTTGGAGTTCCTCCATGGGCATTTATCCAGTCATCAACCCTCTTCATGACATCAGCTCTCAGTCTACCGCTTCCTGTTGTATCCGTAAAGTAGACACCGCCCTCTACAGAGACATTCAGTGTCCCGTTAGCGTATTTTTTAGCTTTATCATCTTGTATCTTAAAGGTCTCATTCTTATTTTCCTTTAAAGTTACATCTGCTAGCTGAACGACTGCTACTTGGTCAGTAAAGTTATTTGCATTGTCAGGATTGCTGTCAAATGCGCCATATCCGAACATGTTCGCTCCCTTATTTCTAGCGACCCCTGCTGTACCAAAAGAACTCTCCATCTGTGCCATAGCAATAATGGCTCGAACATCTACTCCACTTACTCGCTCCCATTCTAACAACTTTTTTCCGTTTATTCTTGCTGAATCGTAAGAGATACCTGTAGAAGTCAAATAGCCGTCCAACTGTTCCGCAGTTATTCCGTAACGCTTAACAAACAAATTATGCGTATACGGATCACCTGTAGACCAACTATCTGTATAGTCTCCTCCTAATGAACCTTGTTTATAGTTATTGATATTTAATACCATTAAAAGCAAGATAGGAACAAATAAAGGGAAAAGACTAAATAAAAGGGAAATCCAATTGAACCATCTTAGCCGTCTTTTCTTCTGTTTCATTTTTTCAATTTTTTAAGAAAACAAATAAACTTCTCTTTGAAAAAGTAAGAAAGCGTTCCTACTCCTAAGATAATGCCTAGAAGAGCTAAAAAGACACTTTCTATCTCACCTGTTGCCGGTAATACCTTTAGCTCCCCAGTATCAGTCTTGATAGCAACTGTCCCGTCAGATTGTTTCACTGCCCCGATTTCTTCTGCTCGTTTCTTAACTGTCCCTGTCGCGGTCTGAATAATCACATGACTTTCCTCTGTCGCTACAACCACATGACCTGTATTTGTTTTAATTGGTGTTTCAACTGTTGGAGTGGTAATCGGTTTTGCTTCACCAATAGAGGAAACCCCCGTATTCTCTTCTGCCCTCTTAATCTCCTCTTTGATTTCTTCCTTAGGAGTTGCTTTTATCTCTTCCTTTGGTTCTTCCTTGGAAGTTTCTTTGGTTTCCTCCTTTGATTCTTCATTAGGTTTTTCAGAGCTTGGTTCAGAGGGGCTAGTCGGTTGGTCTAGAATAGGCTCTACTTCTGTTTTAGGAGGCTCAACTGGTTTTACCTCTTCTTCTTTGTTACCTGTATTTTCAATCGGTTTTGTAGGTTCGTCTAAGATAGGAGGTGTACCAGTATCGCCCCCGTCAATAGGAGGAGTTGCAGGTTCTGTTGGAACTGTTGGAGTTTCAATCGGAATCACTACCTCTTCAATAGGAGCTGTTGGTTCTGGTGTCGAAGGTGTAACCTCATCAGCACTAACTGCTACACTTGAAATTAAGCTAGTAGCTAACATCATTTTTACAATTTGTTGTTTTTTCATATTATTACCTCTTTTTCTTTTTTTCTTAATAGTTGAGCTGGAAACTCTTTATTTTTGCTAGAAACTTTTGGTACTTGCGATTTCGTCTTAAAGCTCTTATTACGAAAATCAATAAACATTGGACCAGATGGCTCAAGCAAAGGTTGTTGTGGTTGCTTCCAGTTCTTCTTAAAGTTATCTATCCCTTTTTGATGACGAATAGAACGGTCTAAACTCTTGATACGTTGCTTCCTATCTAGTGTATCTATCTTGTCCTTATCAATACGAAGCAATGTTCCTTGATATTTTCGTCTATAGTGCTGATTGCCTGCGGTATTGTCTCTGTAGCCTTTTGATAAAAGATGATAAGCTAGAGCTTTTGTTTTATTACTCACTCCTCTTATTTTCTTCATCGGTTCTTTTCTTCTTAGAGTGCGTAGCTCTTGTCCTCTTTCTGTCTTTAAACTTGCAACTTCAAAACTATCTCCTTGTTTCATATGACCTTGCACAGAACGATTGTAAGCATTTGCTCGTTGCCTTGCAACTAGCTTTTCTGTCCCTATTTTTCCCGCACCAATCGCCATCAGTCCGCCAACAAGAGCAGGTTTTGAAACCATTCCTAAACCTCTCTGGACGGTTTTAGTTGTACCTGATGTTAGTTGCCGTAACATACGACCTGCTGGAGCTAAGCGTTGCCCTTTAAAAATACGTGCAATTTGAAAACGGAACTTCCAAAGAATCAAATACGTCAACAAACGTAAAACAAGAGAAACAACAACATCATTTGTAGTCAATGACAGATAAATAGAATTTAACGTCGTATTGAATAACAAGAATAAAGATGAAGCTAGCCCCGTTAAATTAGAAAGGAGCAAGCCTTTTCCTATGGTCTTTGTCGTGTTGATAAACACATGCAACAAAAAAGGGAAAATAGAGGCAATCAACAATAAAGGAAGTGAATAAATCAATATCAGAATCCCCGATTTTATAACAAAAGAAAAGATAGAAAAAGCAATGAGTACCATTCCTAACAAGGGAACTTCAATAAGACCAACAAAAACATAAGCAAACTTATTTCCTAACCCCCGAATGTTTTTTACAATTGGTTTTTCCTTTGTCCCTACTACTTTTTCTATATTTTCTCCCAATATTTGATATCCATCATCACCGTCACGATAGCCAAATAGGGCAATAAATTGGTCGTCTGTGAGGTTATAGCCTCCCTCTTCTTTCTTATCCGCATTCATGCCCTTGTAAGGCTCCCAAATAGCCTGCTCAAAATAAGTAACCAAAACTTGATCAGGACTATCTCCAGAGAAGCCCGCCGAAACATTTTCCCCTACTTCTTCTAACGTAGTCGAAACCTTTGAATAGATAGTCGAAATAAAGGTACGGGGTTGCGCTTTTTCTTCCTGCGTGACCTTTACACCACCTGACAGAGAGTAGGCAGCAGGATTGAGTTCAGGAGGAGCTGTATACATAGCCTTGACAAATCCCATCACAAGCATACTTAAACAGATGATTTTTAAAGCAGAACCTCGTCTCGTTATCTGCATATAAAAAGCATAAAAAAATAAGATAATCAAGATGTACCAGAAAAGCGAATCGTAGATTTTCCCAAACAAGACAGCATTCTTATCAATCGTTTTAATGATAATATTGTCAATTTCTCCCCCATTTTTACCAAGAATATCGTACATTTTAACAATGATTTCAAAGAAAAACTGATAGAGCCATACTAAAGCGTTGATAAGACTATTCCAGACATAATCTATTCCCGTCATAGGATTGAACCAATCAACTTCTAATAACAATTTGGAATTAAGGTCAGATAAAACAATCTTTTGACCTGTCTCTTTTACAAAAAAGAAACCGTCCTTGTATTCAAACACATCAAACCTCCCAACTAAGTTTTGCTTCTTTATCCTTTACTTTTACCGTATCAAATAGTTCCGCCATTTCAGGATAAATAGTACCATCAACAATTATCCTCTCTATTCTGCCGAAAGTATCCGAATAAAAACATTGTGCCATCGTCATATTCTGGTAACACTCTTGTGTTTCTTTATTTATAGGTAGTTTCAAAAATTCTAAAACACGGTCAGGGTCTTTCACTTCATAAAAAGCAAAAACTGTGCCGAAACCTGTATCATCTCCGCTACCCAAATCCAAGACAGATTGCGTACCTACCAATAAAAAATTGTTTTGAGAGCGTCCTAGTCGCTTAATCGAATCAATGATACGACTTCCTACAGAGGTCACCTTAAATTGCCACAATTCGTCCATAACCGTCAGCGTTTCTTCTGTACTATCATCAGAACCAAATTTCTTACAAAAATAACCAATAGCATATAAAATAACCAGTCCCTCACGTTCTGACGGAGTAATTTCCAATTTAGATTCTTCCGCAGGGAGTGTTAAATTCTTAATCCCCAAAACGGTAATTTTGGATTTTAAATTGATACCCTTATGTTCCCCATAAGAAAAAGCTACATTCAATACAGAATTAGTAGATTTCTCCAAAAGAAGAACTCCCATATTCGCTACCTCTTCAACATCCGATTCTGCCAAAAATTCAAAAACATGTAACATGCCTCTTTGCTTCCCTGCCTCTTTTTCATCATAGATTGTTTTGATAGCCTGTAACAATGCAGTTTCTTGTCTATCCGTCATAGACGGCTTAATCGTCTTCACCATTGTTTCTGCAAGACTCTTTCCCTCTTCACGATCAAGAAAGACAATAGGGTCAAGCATGCCTTTATTTTCTTTCTTTTCAACATCAAGGGAAACAAAATTAAAAGAACGAATATAGGCTACTAATTCAGGTTCTAAACCTCCTTTTTCTAACTTATCCGCCACCTCCAAAAATTGCCATTTCACTTCATCTTTCGGGTCAATATAGAGACACTTCGTACGCAGTAGCGAATGATACACAAAGAGAAGTTTCAAAAGAAAAGATTTTCCGTTTCCTGTATCACCAGTTACCGCTATATGCGGACTATTAGTCACTTTACCATCTATTCCTTGCTTATTCGCTTCTAATATATCCGCAAAGACCAAATTAGAAGAAGATACCAAAGCCTCTCTAAAATTTCCCAACCAATTTTTAGTTTCGCTATCCACTTTACCTAAATAAAAACCTACTTCTGTTCCTACTTTCTGAGATACAAAAAAGAGATTCTCTGCGAATCCCCTAACGGACATTTTTTGAATGAAATTCCTATCAGAATAATCAAGAACTTCTCCTATCCTATTCTTAAAGAATAAATAAAGCTGATCTGCATTTGCGTCCAACAAACCTACTCCTAAATTCTTAAGAGTTGCTTTTAAGATTGCCCTTTTCTCATTCAAACCCTCTAAGGTATCTGAAGTGATAATTAAAGTATGGAGATAGGTCAACATAACCTCCCCGCTATCTAGCTTATTTTCCATATCTTCTAGTAGGTGATGGTCTACCACCTGTTTATTTTTAGGACTATCCCCCTCCTCTTCATTCTCTAAAACTGCATTTCTTATCTTATCCTTAGCACGTCCAGCTTCTCCACTCAAAGAAAAATAACCTTTTGTACGTGGAAAATGGACTTTTACTTTACTTTCAACGGGAAAATTTAATTTATGTACCTCCTCCATCAAATGGAGGTAAGATACATTTGTAGGTAAACTATCAATAGGGTGTAAACCTAAATAAGAAGTTCCGTATTGATTCGATAATTTGAGAACATTGACATTTTCAAAATGAATATTTACATCATCTAAATTGTCAATCGAAGATTGAACATTAACAACCTCAACATCTTTTTCATAATATAGACCTCTCAAATATTGTATTCTGTTCAGTAAAATTGTTTCTTCTACTGTTGTACGTCTGGGGCTTAACAAGCCCAAATCTTCTTCAAGGACTAAACGTTGTTGCAAATAACTCTCGTACCATGTATCCGAAATCTCCTCTTGCAATCCCAAACCCTGCATAATCACATCTTTTGTGTAACGATATGATTGTCTCAAAACCTCAAGCATATCTAATGAAATATGTATAGACTTTAAAGGAATAATCACATAATGATGATACTCAAAAGGTTCTCCTGTAGTCTTATAAATCCCCTCTATCATCTTATTAAAAATCGTATTTGCCAAGTCTATATAAACTTGATGACTATCTACACGTTCTGCCAACCGTTCCAAAATACCTACTAAATCACGAGGCATAGGAACATCGTTTATTTCAAAATCGACATATTTTTTCAAATTTGCCACACAAGAAGCAGAAGTCAACTTTACAGCCTCTTTTCCTTCTAATGACATTGTGTTCGCTATCATAGAGGGAATACGATACACAGCAAATACCGAACCATCTCGCTTCAAGATAAGATTTTCATGAAAGGCTAAAACCTCATTTTCTTTCAATGCTGTTACTCTCAATTTTTTCTCCTTTCTCTTTTATTTTTCGATACACTTTCCCTTTATTTATGTATATTTTATCTTCTCTATAACCATATTTAAGATAAAAAACAAGATAATCTTTAAAATAAAAAGCAAACGGGCGACCATCTACCTTTAAATCTTCCAAAACCCCTGCAATAAGCCAACATAATATTATAGAGAAGATAAAATTGTAATTGAAGGGGATTCTTAGAAAGTAAAAAAAGAAAAAGAGAAGAAAGAATACAAGAAACGCATAAACAAATCTTGAGAATTTAACAGCCTGACTAAATCTCACAAAATTTAAAATTTTACGTACCCAATTAGGCTGTTCAAGAGCCTCTTTATACGAATATAACTCTTTATCTTCCATCTTCTCTCCTTTCTAGCCTGTAAAAGCTCTCGAAATCCAGTTCAAAACAGCTTTTATAACAGGTTCAAAAAGAGCAAAAACAGCGACTGTGTTATGAGCGATGTAATAAATGGTAATCCCTCCAAAAAATACACCTACAGCCCCTTTGGGTTTCTTCTGCTTAAAGATAAAAATGCAGATTCCTAGCACAGTTCCTGCTATGATTAAAGGGTCACCTATGTTCTTTAAAAAATTATTCCATTCTTCCATTTATTTTTTAACCTCTTTCTTATATTTTTCTGGAATACCATGTGTCATTTTCTCCACAAAGAAACCATCACCTTTTTTAACAATGATAAAGGAGAAATTTTCACTTCTGGTTGTCCCTAACGTATCAAAGGTCACTTGAACATAAACCTTTAATTTATTTTTATTACTGTCATCAAGATAAGCCCAATCCAAAGTTTTAAACCTTGTACCTGCTAATACAGGTATATTGTTCGCAATCAAATTCAGATTTTCTTGACTACTAACATAATTGACAAAAAACAGTTTTAAAAATTCTCTTAACTTCATCTGATTTTCCGCATGAAGCACATTATCAGATTCAAGTATCTTTTTCTGTTCTTCTGGCACTGTTTCCAGCTGACTAGACTGTACTGTTTCAAAATATGGCAAATCAGAAATATAATATTTTCCGTCTATCTCTTTGTAAGGGACTGAAAATTCGGTCACAAAATCCTGCTTTGTTTCCTTATCTCCCTCCTCTTTATTAGTAACAGTATAGCTGACAAGATATGTTGCTTTCTCCTTATCCAAATACAAAAGACGATAAGTATTTAACACACTAGGCTGTCTCATGTATCCTTGATTAGATAAAGTAAGACCTCCTGCATAAAAGCTATTTAACTTTTCGATTTGTGATGATTGGGTCTGACTGTCATCTGAAAAATTAAAATAGTAATAGACAAAATTATTCAAATAATTCTCTAAACGATACTCTTTTGTATTGTCTGTTACTACTTGCTTTATAGGCTCTTCTTTTTTATTTACCTGTACTATATTTGTCATAATCACAAGGCAAGATAAAGAAAAAAAGACCAGTAAACCACCTAAAAAAAGCCTATTATAGAGCGTTTGATTAAGACGATGTACTCTTACTTCTTTTTTCTTCTTCGATTTTTTGATTTTCAACAAATCTTTCTCCTTTCACTATTTAATTTTCTTATAAAAACCTCTGGAAGTATTTAGTAACTCTCCAGAATTGATAAACGCAACGACTATGAATTGCTTTCTTTATTCCATGGTCTATTTGACAACAAGTAACCAGTGACTGACGTCCTTTGTCCGTGTCCTTCCGAAACGCTAAATCCTTTCGGCTGGCACGTACTAGCGTACTCTGTCACTGCTTATTGTCAAATAGCTTTCACGGCATAAACCGCTTAGTCTACAAATCTTTTAAAGCAATATAAACCTCACTTTCTTCAAAAAATAAAAGCTAACAATATTCTCTACTGTTAGCTTATTTACTTTCATAGTGTTCTAATTACCTCTCTAAATACTCCTCTACCATTCTGACAAAACCTGAAATGATATAATCAATATCCGATTGAGTAACTAAATAATCTTCTGTTAGCTGTTTATCCTCGAGCTTAACGACATCATACTCACTATCATAATAGTTGTACGACAAATAAAAACTACTGCTAAAACCTGCATAACCCAAACGAAAAGGGACAACAAAGCGACCACCATAGCGCCTCATGACACGATTAAGTAGACCAACGGAACCTTCCTCATAATAATTTGGAATACGCTCCAAGATTCCATTGTAGACCACTTCACCTACTTCTGACATATATTTAGAACTTGTTTGATAATAGATTCTTTCTTTCAATTCCACTATTCAGCTCACCTCTAGTAATTTCTTACCATTCTTCTTCATCTTCTATACCTAAAACATCATAAATATATTCCGAATCATGCCAAAGAAAATCATTTATTTCTGTATCAGTTGCTCCATCTGGAAAACTTTCCTCCAGCAAATCAAATAACTCGTCCTCCTTACCTGCCTCAATCACATCATCAACAACCCTTCTTCCACCTGACCACACCTCGAGTCCATCAATAGAATAAACCTCTTTTTTTATAAACATATCAAAAAACTCCTTTTATTTTCTAAACAAAAAAGAAGGGAGTTGAACCCTCCTTTTCTTACTACAATCAAACGAACTACTAACTCTTTTAAAAGTTAGCTAAGAGTGTCTGCAATCGCCTTCCCTTTGGCAACCATAGCTCCTAAAGCCTTACGATATTCACCGTTCCAATAAAAATATTTTTTCAAATTAGCTTTCACAACTAAAATACCTTCCTGCTCCAACTGTCGTTCTGTAAAGTCTTTTAGTTCTTCACTTTTGAGCAAAGCATTTAATTCTAACGCATTATTAAATGCTTCATCTAATTGTTTAGCTTGCATATTTTCCGCAAAAATAGAAGCTACAGATTTTACTTTTTTGAGTGTTGCTTGCATTTCTTCTGAATATTTCATTTTTCTTCTTTCCTTTTCTTTATTTCTATTTTTTCAATGCCATAACTACTTGTAAAAATAGTTGGACTACGTATTTTCACCATAATACAACCTCATCTAAATTCTCTTAAACGCTTTAGTAACCTATGTTCTCGAATCAATGACAACATGCAAGCACATTTGATTTCAAGTGATTCAGCCAGCAATTCTTCTTGCAATTGACTGCGTTTCTTGATACTCAATTCCAACAAGGCTTTTTCATACTCAGTCACTAAACGTTTATAGCGACTATGCAAACTTTTATCATTTCTGTACGTTGAAAATTGCAATTTTCTTCTACATTCGTCTAGTTCCTGCCTTTTACCCAAAAATTCTGTTTGGTTTATTTCAGGAGTATAAAAATACCTTTTTGGCAATAAAAAAATGACTTGCTCAATAATCAAATCAATGTGTTCAATATTCGTTGCTAGATACGTTTCAATATCAGTCACTATAGATTGCTTCATAATCTTTTGCACCTACTTTCAAAGATTCTAATATTTTTCTAGTCTTGTCTGTCAACTCTCCTGCTTCTAAAATCATCTTGATATATTGCGTATTCAATAACTTATCCGCTTCATGAACAAGCAACAAGCTATTCGATACTTGATAAATCAACCATTTAACAGTATCCTCAATATCATATGCTTCTGGTCTCGTTGTCAATTTCAAGGGTTCAACTCCGCCAAACAGTCGTTGCCATTTTTCATCAGCAACATATCCACCGTAAGCATTCGTACCTGCAAAAACTTCTAGTCTACTATTGATAAGACCACGTGCAATTTCAGCCAAATCAACTCCACCTACAAATTCCTCTACAACACTTTGAGCTTTCTCCCTCGCCAATCGAATTTCATAACGATTCCAAATTCCAAAAACCGCCAACGATTCCTCAACTGTCATATTTTCACGACGTGCTAGTTCATACCGTTTTTCATAAAAATTAAAGTACATATTTGATTGACGACTACCAAAATAAATAGATAGACCTTGATTAGCACTTCCGTCTAATCTACCACCATCAACACTATTCCATGTTTTCATTTTTTCATAGGTCAATTCTCCAGAATACAATTTGACAATTAAATCGGACAACTTGATATGTTCTTGTTCATTCTCATATCCTCGGTACATTTCGTCCATCGCTATATCTAAACGGCGAACCTGCATATCCTTACGCTCAAAAATCATAGTCTGTAACACTTCAAGCCAATTTGTGTCAACACGGGACATAATCAGTTCAAACTGACGGCAACCACGACCCGAAAATTGAATCGTTATTTGATAATTGTCTGTCTGACTTTTATCCGCATAATCAAATATCCAAATATCGCCTCGCTTCCAAAGATGAGTGTACATCATCAATTTTGTTTCTTCTGATTCAAATTCATTTAACGGACAATGTAAATAACGCCTTGTAAAAAAATCTAAATCTCGTACATCTTTAAACGTGATACGCATATAATCTATCAATATCTCTAAACGCCCCACATCATGATTCATGTATCCAAAAGCCTGCTTCATTTCAACAAACTTATCAACTGTAAGCAAACGTCTATTCGATTCATACGACTTAATCGTATCTAAAGATAAACCAACAGACAGAGCAAAATCTTTTTGGCTCAGCCCAATCTTATTTTTTCTAAATTTTTTTAAATATTTTCCAGATACCACCCTATCTTTTGCCATTTTTATCAACATCTTTCCGAAAAACTACTTAGGTGTACACTTTTAAGGTAAAAAGTGTACAAAACTAAAAACTCGCAATCCCGCTACCTGCCAAGGCTTGAGGGCGGTTTTTTGCCATGTCATGGCTAATTCTACCCCCCTATTAGAAATTGGGGGTTGGATTGCAAGGAACAGGGCTAGGGTGACCGCTTTTTTTGCGACTGGCTGACGTGGGGGCATACGCCCCCACGCCAGTCGCAAAAGCTCCCTAGCCCTGTTCCTTACAACACAATACTTCCCTTTTCTTTCACCAGCCTTTTACGAAAAAATCATCAATACTAGTAGACTAGCTTTTGCCCTATTTTTCTCACCTTGTCAAATTATCGCTTACTTTATTCCATGGTCTATTTGACAACAAGTAACCTAGGTCTTTAGCCCTGTAGGTGTCGGTTGGTCTTTCTTCGTTCTGACCAACCAAACACTCCAGTCTAAATCGACCTAGCTTATTGTCAAATAGCTTTCACGGCATAAATCGCTCCAAGCCATACACTAAGCAAACACTCCCTCACTTTCTTCTGATTTTTCTGCAAAATAATCATCAATAGTAGCAAACCAACTTTTGCCCGATTCCATTTTTTCAGAAACTAAAGCCATCAATACACCTTTATTATCCATTGAAATGAGATATTTTCCTTCTTCTTTTTCAAAAGAAAGATACTCTTTTTTCTCGCATTCTTTGATTATTTTCATTAAAACACTAAAGGTTATCCCTAACATTTCCGCAAAATTCTTCACATCAACAGAACCATCAGAATCAGAATCTATTTCTATTTTAGGTTCATCTTCTAACATAAGATTGTGCTTGTGTTCGTGACGCTCAATCTTAGAAAATTCATCAAAGAATGAAAAACCTTTTTTCATTTCTGGAGAATAAAATTCTCTAGCTACTTGTCCTTTAACTGCTGCATATCCTCGACCATACACACGAACTCCACCTACATATTTCATATACTTAAATTCTTTGTTTCTATTCGGTTCTTCAAACGCCAAAGCATAACCGGTTTCATCCAAACGACCCAAAGAAACCCTAAAATTGATATTAGCTTGTAACTTAGAACTTAAATCTTCTCTTGAAGGCTTCTGCATAGCCCCTATAACATTAACTCCAGCTTGACGACCTAATAAAACAATCTGTCCCAAAGCATTATCAAAACGTTCTCTTTGACGATAATCTGTCATAGCCCTAAAAGCATTCAATTCGTCACAAACCCAAAAATAAGGTTCAAGACCATAAGCATTGAAAGGCAATAAATCTGTATGCCCCAAACGCTTTTGTTCTTTACGCATAAATTCAAAACGTTCTTCCATAATTTTTAATGCTCTCTCGGCAGACTGTACAATTTCCTCCGTGCCATAAAAAATACGTCCTTTGTAAGGCTCTAAATCTTCCAAAGTCACAAAATCCGCTCTTTTTGGATCGCAAATATCCGCAATTCCTATTTTTGATAAACACAAAATAAGAAAGCGTAAAAATACAGTTTTACCGCCACCAGTACCACCTACAACAAGCATATGTGGGTCTGATACAAAATCCCAATAGAATTTTTTCATCAACTCTATACCTTTTTCAGGAACATAAGAAATAGTTGCACCTTGTAAACGGTCTAAAATAGCAGAATAAGCAAGGATATACTTCTTATAGCGCAAGTCGTCCTCAACTTCCATAAAGTCCATTGAAAAAGTCGTCTCTAAGTCTCCACCTATTTTTTTAAATTTCTCTTGAAATTTTGAGCCTGCCATCTCAAAAGAAACTTCTAGCTGAAAAGCACTTTGTTTCATGTATATCTTTGGAAATGTTTTCTTTACCTGCTTACTTCCTGCTATCTTTTTTTCATAAACATAGCCATGTTCATAGAGAAAGCGAGCTAGCCGAACAAAACGGTCTAATTTTGCAAAAAGGATAGTTGCTTCACATAAAAACCAAGTAAAATAAGAAGCAAAAGCAATAGCAATCAACAATAAAGAAATAGCATAATAAATAGTTTGTTTGTCTAGTATCAACATTTTTTCATATTGAAACCAACAAAAAACAAAAAGAGGTATTAAGCCAATGACAGCCAATACCCCAAATAAGATATGTTTTAAATAGCGCATGTATGGACGAAGCCTGACACCTCTATATTGAGGTACAAACCTTACTTTTGCCATTTACACCTCCACTATTTATTTTCCTGTTTTTGTTCCTGTTTCTGCTGTGATTGAGATTGACCAGTTAACTTTACACCACTTGAAAATAACTTCAACTGCGAATTGTTCCGTGCCATACGAGAAACTGTTAAGACTGGTTCAACCAATTCAATAAAATCAGCTACTTTCAATCCGAGCGATTCAATATCAGCACGTGACATATCTGTAATTGTCACAGAATCTGCTTCTCCACCTTCATACACAAAATTGAGAACATGCCCTAAAATTTCGCCAGTCGGTTTCTGCACAACACGACCATTTTCTTCAACATCTTCTGTACCAATGACAGGGTCTCCAAGACTAACAAATCGAATTTTCCCAATAGACCTTTGAACATCGACCACATCATTCAAAATTTCATATTTTCCACCTGCGATAACCAAGCGCTCCCCAAGATTAACCCCAATTCCTTTTACTGACATATCTTCTTCACCTTTCCTTACTATTTCACTACAACAATACTTTCTGCTTGAATATTCAAAGCAGGTGTCATATTGTAGCCATTCACCGCATCAATAACTGGCTTAGCACCAACCAATTCAACTTTTGCGAATTGAGGGATTTTATCCACCATTCCTTTCGTAATCACATGAAAAATAGATTGATTTTCAGCGACTACTTCATGACGAGTAAATACCCCTTTTTCACCATTGAACACATCTAGCTGTTCTTTAGCAGAAATGTATTGAATATTCTTAAACGCTCCATTTTTTAATACTAATTGTTCAAATTTCATTTTGAAACTCCTTTTTTCTTTTAAACTAAAAATAGCCAGTTTTTATGACATAGCTAGGTCATTCTAACTAGGCTTTTTCTTTGCCTTTTTTGAATGATACAAAGCCCAAAAGAGTAAGCAAAACAAACCCTACCGCTCCTAAAGCAGAAGATTGAACTCCTGTTTGCGGGAGAATTGGTGTAACTGGAGTTGGTTTAGGTGCTTCTGGTGCTTTTGGCTCTTCTGATTGTTTAGGTTCTTCTACAGTATGAGTAATAACCTCATTTGACACCACAGAAAGCTCTGTTACATTGCCCTCCGTATCCTCAAAAGCTAAGTAATTATTAAAAGTATTAGTGACGTCTCCTATCTTAATACGTTCAAACAAAATATCAACAGCTACTTGAACATCACTGTCTTTTGCAATTCTGACCAAGAAATCTGAATTGAGAGAGACGTAGAAACGACCTGTCACTTTGTCATAAGTTTGTTTGGCAAATTCTTTCAAATCAGCCATAGTTTCAAGCACTGTGCCGTCCGTAAGTTTGATAGGAGTAAAAGCATAGACACGATAATCAAGATAGTTGTCATGTTCAATATCAAGTTTATCTTCAACATCATATTTGATAAGTTTGTCCTTACCATTCGAAAGGACTTTTGCCCCTAAAAGAGTGTATACTGCTCTGTCTCCAATTTTTAGATTGCCACCATCGATAGAAACGCCGTCAAGCCCCACTACATCTTTTGAGATAGTCAATGGTTGAATATAGGTATTCAAATGGTAGCTAGTCACTAGATTCTCTTTCAAGATAAGTTTTGGAGGAGTAGATACTGTCTTTAGAAGCAAGTGCGGGTCATCTAGATAATCAAACTTTCCAACATTGACAAAAGAACTGATACCAAATAAGTCGAACTGAACACGTTGCCGTACCAAACCATCTACCAGAGCTGTTCTATCAGTCGTATGAACATATTCTAATTTATTTGAAGCACCAACAACGATGTAAGTTCCTAAAGGAGCATGGGAATAGTTCGCTACTGACATATCTTCTCTCGAAACAAGACCATTTTCTGATTCAGTTAGTCCTGACCCTGGTGGATTGATGTAGTTCAAATCATTTCCTGCCAATTTAACTTGTGAGGCTTGACCATAATCAACATCACCAATAATAGAAGCAATCAACAATTTTAATGGTGCATTGTCGTCGCCAAAATAATCAAATGTAACACCTAGACGGTCAAAATTCAAATAATGGAAAGATAAAGCACCACCACGATTCACCATTCCCAACTCTAAATAGGAATCTGTCACATTCTCCATCGGTTTCGTGTGGGTAAAGGTCACCTTTGCATGAATAGCTTTCCCGTCAACTGTCTCTCCCATGTTACGCAAGATAAAAGAACTACCCTTTTTTACATTTGTAAACTTATAAAAAATGGAGTGGTCTTCATCTGAATAGGTCATATTTTCAACAGATAGCCCCTGGGGCGCTTCTAATTTCGTGTTTTTTCCCCAACCAAGGAATTTAACACCTGAAGAGGTCTTATCAAAACTGGTTACTTTGATATTCTTATAAAAAGCAAGCCCCTGCTTAGTAGAATCAAATTCTCCTGTTACATAAATCTGATTCTTCTTATCTTGATAGATAGCAGATTGCTTGATTTCATCTTCACGTTTCTTTGTTTCTGCATTCTTTCTATCTACCTCTGCTTTTTCAGCTAAATAAGTAGCAACTGCCTGTTTGTTCTCAGCACTTGTTGCTTCTGCTTCTGCTTTTCCTGCTTGATAAGCAGAAACACTTGTACCGTCACCAAAATCAACCTGCTTTTCTTCCAGCTTAGCATTTGGATAAGATGTAACTAGCTCTTTTGCTTCCTTATTCACTGTTGAGACTGTTTTATCTGCTTCATCATACGCTGTCTGTAAAGCCTTATTCTCAGCGTTGATAGCTTCTTGCTTCGCTGTCACAGCTTCGATATCTTTCGCTTGTGTAGCATAGTCTGCTTGCGCTTCTTCTACAGTTTTAACTGATTGAGTTGTTTCTTCTGTAACAATCACTCCTGCACTTTTAGCTGTTTCAACAGCAGATGTCAATTCTTTGCTTGCAGGTTCAAGAACTGTCTGAGTAGCTACTTGTTCTGTATTAGCAGTAGTTGATTCTGTAATAACTTCATCTGCAGAGACTTGACTAGCATTGAAGAAAAGTGACAGCCCCAAAGCAATGCCACATACTAATCCGTACGCTTTTTTCTTACGGAAAAATCCGTGTCCATTCATAATTGTTTGTTTATTTTTAAACATATTTATATATTATTCCCTTTCATTTTGACAATAAAAAATAGCTGTGTAACAGCTACATGACGACATATTTTTTTATAAGAGGGGGAACGCGCCCTATTTCTCATTTTCTTTACTCCTTTTACTAATCAATCATAAGACCCCGCTTATGCCACCTATCTTTTAATCTTTCTTTTAATTCTGTATGAAAACCATACAAATAAAAAGAAAAGCAACAACGGTCACCAAATTCAAAAAATTCTTCCAACCTTTTTTTAAAAGTAGTAATAAACTTCTCTAAAACTTCTTCATTTTGAGCATAGGGATAAGCAGGATAAAATACTTCTTGAGCTTCATCTGTAGGAATAACCTTAATTCCATAACAAAAACCAATTTCAAGCCCTGCATAATCATACTGTACCCGTTTAATAACTTCTATTTCCACACTATTGTTTCATTCCTCCTTTCATAACTTCTTACACCTACAAACTTTATACTATTTATACATGTAAAAAGGCGACTAGCAACCTGTCGCCCAATTTTCCAAAATATGAAAATACTCAAACTAGAATAGTCATTATCTATTCTCTTAATCATCTGATAAAATCATCACTAAAATCAATATATTAAAAACGACTAAAAAAAATCCTGCCATAAAAATTCTCCTATTACACCAAAAAAACAACAAGTCTATCGTTGCTTTTATCTATAACATATCTCCGATTCTATTCAACAAAGACCTGACTTCCTCTTTCAGAATATATTTTGTCTTATCTCCTGGATACCGACAGATACGCTCTTCAAAAGATTGTTTTGACCAAATTTCCGCAACCAAACCATGAGCTAATTTTTGATTTAGTCCCATATCCACCAAATCCTTATAGGAAACAACTTTGCTTCTGTCAAATACTGGCATTTCTATATCATCACGACCTAGCAAATAATCTACCGTAACATTATAGAAAATAGCCAATTTTATCAACGTGTCATAATCAGGACTACGAGTTCCTGCTTCATAACGACTATATGATGACTGAGAAATACTCAAGTAAGCAGATAGCTCCTCTTTTTTCTTCCCATTGTCAATTCTCAACTCTATCAAACGACTTGCCAATTTATTCATAATTTAACTCCTCACTCTGCTTGTTTCACATCAACAGGAATAATCATATCAGGATTGAAAATTAACTGATATTTCGTATCACTGACATCTGCTCCTGTAATATCTTCAACAATATAAGTGACATTGTCAGATAAGCCTATAAAATGTTTCTTATAGTTACCATCTTCAGCCTCAGCGACAATCTCTAACTGCTGGTCAGAACTATCTGCATGAATTGACATTCTGACTGTCATTTGATACAGAATCTCTCCTTGAATCGCATTGATAACAGTCACTTTACGAACGATATTCATGTCATCTGCTTCTCGAGAAACATTGTAAGAGATTCTATCTGCCTTACTACATGCACTCAATAACATAGCGCTGACAAAAATTATCCACTTCATTTTTTTTCATCACTCCACCTCCTGTACTTCTTTAGCCCAGTAAACAGCAGCTCCTGTTAATTCCTCTGAATAATACTCAGAGGAATTAAGTAAGGCATTGTGAATAACAAAGTTATTTCTAATTATATTCTGCCATTTCTTAATATCTTCCGCTTTGTAATCAGCGAGACCATAATACTTTTTCAAGAGGAAAATAACTGCAGATATATGACCTCCCATATTAATAAAACAAATAGTATTATTGATTTTATCTTTTACATAATACACAGACCTTGTGCATGTCGTTGACAGCATAATTTCAGCGAATGATGCTTCCTCCTTGTGAAAGTTAAAGTCATCATGACATGTGTATACTTTTAACTCCATCAATCCACCTCTTTCATTTGCTTACTTTGCTTATAAGTTTCTTTCTTTGTTTTAAAAATGATTCAATAAGCACACAACAATAAATTAGGGTCGTTGCAGTAAAACTAATCAGCATTAAAGACAATAAAGTTCGACCTCCACCTACCCATCTAATCATAAATAAAGCATAACCCAAAAAAGTAAATATGGTCACTTTAGTAAAAATTCTTAATAATAAATATTTTTTCCAAAAATCAATATCTGCTACACCAATATTTTTAGCTACTTCACGACTTTCCAAAGAGAACTCGCCTACAAGCCCTTCATCATGATATAGACGAACAATTGTATTTTTAGGATTAGCTTTCATATACTTTTTCTCCTTTTGTTTTCTAAATACTTAAAAAGAGCAACAAGTGTTCTTGTTACCCTCTATCCAATAAAATAATACTATTTTGTTTATCGTTGTCTTAAAAATTCTTGCAACCTATAAATATCACGAGTTGTCAATTTACCTATAATATGAATTTTTGATATATCATTATCAATATCATAAATTTTTACGGTATCAATCCAAGAAGGTTTCTTTAAACCTGCTCGATACCAGTCAATTATCTCAAAGTATTTCTCTTTAATCCAATCACTCTTATTGTCATATTGACTAGTTATTCTATACGTTTCTATCGTCTCGTCATTAAATTTGATAAGGACTGCTGGTCGAATTTTAGAACCTTTACCATCTGAATAAGCTATCCGAGCTATTGTAATAGAATAAACTTCTACATCATGCATTTAATAACTCCTCATATTCTGAAAAATCCTCATCTCCGAAAAATTCTTCTACATCTTCAGGATTATTAAAATCAATTCTTCTATACTCTGATTTTTCTTCCACTAATTTTTGAAATTCTTCATCGGATATTATCGGACGTTGAACAATATCAAATGGAATACTGCGGGTCATGACAGCTTGTGTTAAAAACATCTTAACAGCTGTAGTCATGTCTAAACCTAAAGAATCAAATAATTCTACAGCTTCTTCTTTTAATTTATCATCTACTCGAATTCCTAATTGTGCCATATCGTTCACCTCTTTATCTTATTGTATAACTATTGTATCACTTATAGTTATCTATTACAATTATTTACTCATAGAGGGGAAGAACTAAAATCTATCCTCATATCCGAATACAGGTGCTAAACTAGCGCTTGTATTTTTTATAGCCAAGCAAGAAACTCCTTCAATAATTCCAAAATAGCTCTAGCTTCTGAGTTTCCGTCCGCAGCTGCTAAAGCTAAATCCAATATTTTGTTTTCAAGCTCCTCACGTTTTTGCTTTTTTTCTTTTTCCATATTCTTTCACCTCATAAATTGTTTATTTTACTTAAAAAAAGCAACAAGTTCTCTTGTTACTCTTTTTAAATAAAGTCACATCTACAGGACGAAACCTAAATAGGTTGTTCTACTATTCATAGCAATCCTTTACAAATTGATATACCTGAAATAACGACAACAATTCCAAACCGAATGACATCAAACAACCATTCTTCTTTAGCTGAAGTTCTTTCCCAACCCATAAAATCAAAAAATTTGCTAACATAATCCGAGGAATCTTTTTGAGAATATACCTCTAAAAACTTATATAGACTAACTACATAAATATACGTCAATGTTAAAAGCTCAAAACTTGTCAACTCTACTCTCCTTTTTATATAATAAATATCAAATAATATTCGAGGTTATGAATATGCTTTCAATCCTTACTAAATTTAATGAACAATTGGATTCCTCCCTTACAAACCTATACTACTTTATGATTTTACTTTTTTATACTTATCTGATTATTCCAGCAGAATTGATGGCAGTTTTAAACAAATTATCCATTTATACTCCTAATCTTCCTTACACATTCTCTGACTATATTCAGTTCTATCAAATAATCTGTACACTTGCCATTGTAACTTTTGTCATATCCAAATGGATAGTACATACTTCTTCAGAAACAATTCCAATCATTATTTATACAATAAGTGGTGCGTATACTTTTATACTTTTGATAGTAGTTAACGGCAGCAAATTACATCAAGATAATGCGCTAGCGAACTTCTTTCATAATAGTAGTATTCTCGTACAAAATAAAAATCCAATCATTTTTGGGGCTACTCTTATTGTCATCAGCGTTAATATTCTTATTATTCTATTAACATTTTTACTGTTTACTGATTTAATTACAGAAATAATAAAAAGAATATCTACAAAAATATTCCACTAATCAAATTACGAATCGCCACCACTACTCCATAAATACAACCTAAACATAATAGACTATAACAAGTAAATTCAAGCCACCACGTATATTCCTTATTCTTAGCTTCTTCTTTTATAAGCGGTGGATAAGGAATAAAATTTCTACGAGGCTTCCCGTTCACTGCATTTTCATGTTCCTGATATATTATATAAAGAGCTTCCAAAATATAATAAGTGAATACTAACATCACAATTAACTCAACCAATAACCAATCACCGTCCTTATTTATCTATCATTATTTGAATACTTAAAAAGAGCAACAAGTTCTCTTGTTACCCTTTTTAATCAGTATATACTTCCTTGAAACTCGTCCCACATTGCTTGATAACGCTCTGCATTTTCTTTTACATATTGAGAGACTTTCTTATAGTCTTTTGTTTTCAAATAGCCGTCTCTTAACTCTCCATTTAAAAACATAGACCCAACTTCTTCGCCATGAATATAGATATGAACATGGGCTCGTTGCTTCTTATGATTATGTTCATTCGTGCGAATTTCAATGATATATTTCTCAAAACTATTTCTAGGCATTTAAAATCCCCACATAATCTCTCCAAGTTTCAAGCCAGTTTTCTTGATTCCTTTGTATTTCTTTTTGAGCAAAACGAATGTCATAGTCTGCTAAATCAATATTTTCAACTACTTCAAGAGTTTTCAAAGAAAACTTGCCTATCAACTCTTCTTCATCATATAGACGAACTATTGGATTTTTAGGATTAGCTTTCATATCCTCTTTAGACAGCTCTAAAACACTTTCACCAAATGCTTCTTTCATCATCTTCCTCCCTTTTTATCTTATTAGTTTATGTTTCTATCTAAAGTATAGCACATCTCACAATATTTTTATACTTAAAATGAGCAACAAGTTCTCTTTCAACGTCATTAAGTTTCCTTGTTACCCTTTTTAAATAAATCATGTTTTAAAGGACGAAACCCAGATAATAAAACATGATTTTCCTGTTGTTTTTTAAAGGCAAAAAGACCTACGAAAACGTAAGTCTTTGCAATAGTATGATATAAATATCAAATAATTCTCTATATATCAAAAAGATTTTATCGTTCTTTTGCACAACGAAAAAACCTTTTAAATTCGTCCAATTATCCGTCACTCATGCTCATATCATCGCACCACTAAATAATTGGATATACACGTTACCCCCGCTTTCTACTTTACTCTCCGTAAAACTATGCACAGATAGAATTACTCGGAAGCTCGTATGACTTACTAGAAATAGCGTTCATTCAGTTCTCACACCTCATCTACTTACTACTCTAAGCATACACTACCTACAGGGGACGTTTGACAGGTTTCATGCCCTGAAATGGAAAAGACTTGTTTTTTATCCAATAATCCGTTATAATAAAGTTGTTGATTTTTTATTATGTGAATTGTCGGAGAGTACTCTCTCCCTTTTCACCTTTTTTTATATATAGAAAATTATTGAGTTGAGTGGAATTTCTAAATAGAAATTCCACAAACCTAGCTTTAATAGCTAGAATCATATAACCAATGTCTAAATTGATTGTATGATTGCAACTATTAAAGGAGTTTTATATGGTAAAGTCAAAAACGAAACCAAAACATTTAGTAGGATATCGTTACAATGCTAATCAACTTCCAAAAATTTCACAACATCACTCAGAATATAAATATAGACCAAAAAAGAAATATACTCTACATTCTAAAAGAATCAAGCCATATGAAGAAGTTGGTTATATTGAAGCACGAAAGCATTTCATATTTAATTATTTAGATTTTATCTACAAATATAAAAAAATAAAACAAACAACCGATGACCTCAATAAAGCTACTGTTTTCTCAAATTTGCCTAGCCAAAATGTGCTAAAACAAGAAACATTCCCTAAAATGAAACATTTTATCATAGCAATCCCAATTAAACGATGGAAAAATACCGAAGATAAACGAACTTTATTGAATGTTCTTTATCCAAAAGAATACTATCCTGACTTATATGACAACTGAGATGACTATAACTAATTCGTTTTTAAGTTCATAATAATTTCAAAGCAAGTTTTAATACTCTTTCTTGAAACTCTGATAGAATTAAATCAAATTCGTCAACATTTTCCTCTAGCCCAATTTCTAAATTATTTATCTCTAAGTCGCCTAGACAAGCTTCATAATGATTTCCTACCCGAGAAATTATTTCTACTAACATAGAAGCAAATTGAAGTTTACCAATTTTATTTCTCTCTTCTTCACTAAAACCTTGAAGAACTGTAGGCAATTCTTGTATATCTTCCTTCATTTTTACCACCTATTTTATGTTACACTTTTATAGTTAATCGTTATCTCATTTGAGATACTTCTATTATAATCTCAAATGAGATAAAAGTCAACACTTTTTTTTACAAAATTTTAAAATATTTTTTTGAAAGGCTTATTTTATGCTTCCACAACGCCTAAAAGAACTACGAAATAAAGCAGGTTTAACTCAAAAAGAAATTGCTGAACAAATTCACGTAGGACAAAATTCTTATTCTAATTGGGAAAATGGAAATAGAAAACCAACTGCTGAAATAACTTCAAAACTAGCAGAATTTTTTAATGTATCTGCCGACTATTTGCTAGGCAAAACAGATATAAAAAAATCAGATGAAATTGACCTATCTGATTTTGAATTGCTCTATCGTAAGACTTCTAATAACCTATCTGATAAGGAAAAAATACAATTAGAAGCTGACTTAAAAGACTTTTTACTAGAGAGAGAAAGACTGTTTAAAGAACGCGATGAGAAACGAAAAAACAACAATCTATAACAGAATTCGAAAAATTGCCAACAATTTAATTTACAAAGATATGAAATTGAATGATATTAAAGTAAATAGCTACAGTTATCATTCTTTTTTTATAGTCAATCAGTTTTAAAGCAGTAATGCAGTAATTATGGTATACTAAAGTTATGGCATATGATTTAGAT
>NZ_JBUEQR010000116.1:0-9494 GCF_054968985.1 Streptococcus sp. 1F3
TTCATTATAAGTCATATGGGACTTTTTTTCTATACTCAAAAAGGCTCCATAATCTCTACAGTGGATTTACCCACTACAGAAATTATAGAGCCTTTTTATTTATCCAATGTCTTATCGGGTAATCCACCCACATTCTATATTCCTCGACTATGGGTGTTAGCTAAAGCTAGAGTAGCTGCCTATCTTTTTATACTCATTTTGTTTCCCTTTTATTACTTCAACGATTGCGGAAATTCCGTTTCCTTATTTCCAACTTCCAATCATCTAGAAGATGATTGGAACTCGTTTTGCCGTACTCTACGATTGTTACTGACTATCGTCAGTATGATTTCCAACCTTCAACAGTCATTAGACTGTTGAAGCAGTCTGCAGCTCCTTGCCTAGTACTAAAAGGAAACGAAACAACTATAACATAGCCCTTATCTAAATTTAGTTCAGCTGTAAATAGAGACTGAAAGATGAGGTTAATCCAATTTTAAGGCATCTTGGTTGAAAGGAATAGAAGAATCGTATGGATTGTGGCGAAGTTTGAAGTGTTTCACATCATCAATCGTTTGTGTACCTGCCAACTGCATCACCATCTTGAGTTCTTCGTTAATCTTTTCAAAGACTTGGCGGGTACCGATGCTACCTCCCATAGCAAGTCCGTAGACTACTGGACGACCGAGGGCAACGAGATCTGCTCCAGAAGCAAGGGCTTTAAAGACGTGTTGACCACGGCGAACACCTGAGTCAAAGACAATCGGTACACGTCTGTCAACTGCTTCAGCCACTTCTTGAAGGGAGTCAAAGGCAGCTGGTCCACCGTCAAGTTGACGTCCACCATGGTTGGTAACCCAAATACCTGATGCACCGGCATTTAAAGCACGGAAGACATCTTCAGCACACTGGGGACCTTTGACATAGACTGGAAGTCCAGAGTATTGGGCGATGTATTCGACATCTTTTGCTGAAAGTGCCTGCTTAGCTGAACGGTAGACATAATCCATGGTCTTACCTGCACCGTCTGGAAGGTATTCTTGTACGATTGGCATGCCGACTGGGAAGACAAAGCCATTGCGCTTATCTACTTCACGGTTTCCTCCAACTGTAGCATCAACTGTTAAGACGATTGCTTTTACGCCTTGTTCTTTCACGCGATCCATGATATGGCGATTGATGCCATCATCTTTGCTGTAGTAGAACTGGAACCACTGAGGAGCTCCATTAAGAGCCTGTGTGATATCAGGAATATCAGTAGTAGAGTAGGAACTGGTTGTATAAATGGTACCAAATTCACTCACACCTTTGGCGCTGGCTACCTCACCTTGTTCATTGGCTAGTTTATGAGCAGCAACGGGAGCCAGAATGATTGGGGCAGTTAGTGTGTCTCCGTCATATGTAACCTCAGTAGACGGATTTTCAACTCCCTTTAAACTGTGAGGAACAATCAATTTATGGTTAAAGGAACGAATGTTTTCATGCAAAGTAAAGGTATCTCCAGCCCCGCTTGCAATATATCCGAATGCCCCTTTTGGAATGACACCTTGTGCCATTTTTTCGAGATCAAAGACATTGACAAATTCAACTGGACCTTCTGCGTTACTTGTTTTGAAATCCATACGGTTTTCCTCTAAATCTAGACTAGATGTACTTTCTAATAAAAATCTATTTTTGTTAGCGCTTACAATGAATAGTATAGCAATTTCTGAAAGTAGTGTCAATCATTTTGTCCTAATCATGTGAAAAAATCACAAGTCTATGTTGAAGGACTTGTGATGTTCTTATGTTCGTTTACTTGGAGAATTGTTGTGATATCGTAAGGTCAATACTGGCTCGAAAAAGGTCATGGTTATAAGGAAAAGAATGACTGAATCCAAGATAGAATCTGTAGTCCGATGATGACAGCATGCCATTTCCAATACAGGAGAAAGAGACCAGCTGTTTCACGAATCCAGGCGCTAGGTAGGTAGTAGAGGGCTGTTTTAGAGCCGACACTTCGACCTTTAAGCCTTAGTTTACGCATGTAAACCCCAGCTCGTAAAGAATGAAAGCTATTGGTCACAACAAGAAAATGTGGTTTAGTATCTGGGCTTTTGCCGATGAGCTTTTGAGAAAAAGTCAGATTTTCGAGGGTCGTTGTGGACTGGTTTTCAAGGAGGAGTTTATCGCCTGCCACTCCCTTATCTAGCAGATAGCGTGCCATGGCTTCTGCTTCAGAAATGGCTTCATCCTTTCCTTGACCGCCAGAAACAATGATGATAGGCTGTTTGCTAAATTTTTCATAGTAGAAAAGTCCCTTGTCTAAGCGTTGGGCAAGGAGGGGAGGAACCTTATTTCCAATTAGCCCAGATCCTAGCACAATGATATAGTCTGGTTGGTAGGTGAGGGGGAAGAGATTGTAAAAAAGCCCATAGCTGACATAGGATAGGTAGATAAAACTTCCGTAGATGAGCAGATTGTCCAGTAATTCGGTGATCTTTTCAATGAGGAAGTAACTGTTCAGAAAGTGCAGAGCAAGGGTCACGAGGATGGAAAGACCATAAAAGAGCGAGAGGAGATTGCTTAATCTGCGTCCTTCAAAGGTCATCATCTGTTTTCCATTGAATAGGAGGTAGAGGGTTGAGAGGACGACACTTAGTGGGATGAGCAAGAGCCCACCGATGAGGATCATGATCGCTGTCTGCTTATCCCAGAGGCTGAGTTGGACGACAAAAAATCCTGCGATGATAAAAGCAAAGAGGAGTAAGACAAACAAAAAGAGGTAGGCATTGATGAGGCGTCTTGGTTCTAAGAGAAAGAGCACCATAAATAAGAGAGCAGGTATAAGCCAAACAAGGTGAAGAATCATAAATGTGAAGACCTTTCCTTTTGATAAGTGAAGAAATAGATTTAGTGAGAACCTGTATTCACAAGTAAAATACTTTATATAAAAGAGTGTTTTTTGAGTATAAGTCCTGTGGACGATAGCAGGTGGGAAATAGAGCCTGCAAAAGCAAGTGACCATCGTAGTGTACGGCAAGGCGACGCTGACGAGGTTTGAAGAGAGTTTCAAAGAGTAGGAACTGTGAATACAGGTTCTTAGTATAGCATAAATCCTTGAACTAGAAAAGATGATGATAGTCATTCACTTTCCATTTTAAAATGCTTGGCTTTAAATAAGATACGGGAGCCTATATAGTTGTTTCGTTTACTTTTAGTACTAGGCAAGGAGCTACAGGCTGCTTCAACAGTCTAATGACTGTTGAAGGTTGGAAATCATACTGACGACAGTCAGTAACAATCGTAGAGTAGGGCAAAGCGAGTTCCAATCATCTAGAAGATGATTGGAAGTTGGAAATAAGGAAACGAAGTTTCCACAATTCATCTAGAAGATGATTGGAAGTTGGAAATAAGGAAACGAAGTTTCCACAATTCATCTAGAAGATGATTGGAAGTTGGAAATAGAGAAACGGAGTTTCCACAATCGTCGAAGTAATAAAAGTTAAACTAAATGAGTATAAACAGCAAATGACAATGAGGAGACATGACAAAGAAGCAAGGTAAAAGTTTACTTTACAAATTCTTACTTCCAAGCTCTTAGTCTTGGTTCGGTTCAAGTAGAAGGATAGACCGTGAAGTGAAGCGATTACAAAAAAAGAAATCGTTCCTATGAGAACTTTTTTCTTGACAAGCACTTGGAAAATGCTAAAATAGTTCTCATGGTAACGAAAAGAGAAAGGAAACTGCTATGACGACAGATCCGCTTCAAGAATTTAAAAGATTGGCGCATAAGATGGGCTCTGCTGTCCATTCGGTTGCTCGAGATGCTGATATGGAATTATTGGGAGGTCCACAAGGGCATGTGCTGTACTATCTTGCCCACCATGAGGGGGAGGAAATTTTTATCAAGGATATTGAACACCATCTGAAAATTTCCAAATCTGTAGCCAGTAATCTTATCAAGCGCATGGAAAAAAATGGCTTTATCGTAGTAGAGGCGTCTAGGGTTGACAAACGCAAGAAGATTGTTCGGATGTCAGATGCTGCCAAGGAAAAGAGCCAGAAGATGAGTGATTTTTGGAGCAAGGTACGCCAGCAGTTGCTTGTGGGGATTGCAGCAGAAGATTTAGCAGTCTTTTCAAAAGTTATCCGACAGCTTCATCATAATTTAGAAAGAATTGAGCAGAAAGGAAAAGAATGAGTAAACTATTTAAACGCTTAAATAGCAAAGAGTGGTTGATGATTTTAGCGAGTGTTGCCTTTGTCTGTCTGACTGTTTGGCTAGAGTTAGAAATTCCGAGTTACATGTCTGAAATCACCCAGCTCTTGCAGTTGCCCGATACGACAACTTCGGAACTTTGGTCCCCGGGGCTCAAAATGCTAGGTTTGTCTTTTGCAAGTTTTGGTGCCTCTGTGATGGTTGGTTTTATGGCATCGCGCTTAGCTGCGAGCTTTACCACTCGTTTGCGAAAGGATATTTTTCACCGTGTCTTGGATTATTCAGATGCTGAAGTCAAGCGCTTTAGTATTCCGAGTTTATTGACACGGACGACCAATGACCTGACCCAGATCCAGCTCTTGTTTACCATGGGCTTACAGGTCGCGACACGTGGACCGATCATGGCTATTTGGGCATTGAGTAAGATTGTCGGGAAATCTGATTCTTGGCTTTGGGCGGTGCTTGTAGCAGTCTTGATTAACCTTATCATGATGACCACCTTGGTTACCCTAGCCTTTCCCAAACAAACGGTTGTCCAAAAACTGACCGACCGTTTAAATAGCGTTACCCGTGAGGGGTTGACAGGTATTCGTGTCGTTCGTGCCTATAATGCAGAAGATTATCAAGATGGAAAGTTTGCGCAGGCTAATGAAGAGTTAACTGCTCTCAACTTATTTGTCAGCCGTCTAATGGCTCTGATGAATCCTGTCATGATGACTATTTCGAGCGGTCTTAGTTTGGCGATCTACTGGATTGGAGCCTATCTCATCAATACGGCTGACCTATCGGACAAACTACCACTTTTTAGCGATATGGTCGTCTTCATGTCCTATGCCATGCAAGTGGTCATGGGCTTCATGATGATGAGTGCCTTGTTTATCATCTTGCCCCGTGTCTTGGTCTCAACCAAGCGGATCAATGAAGTGTTGGATTTGACCTCTTCTATCGTATCTCCTCAAGCATCTCCTGCTGGAGGGGATGTGAATCAGATTGTCTTTGATGATGTGACCTTCCGTTATTCTGATACCTCAGAACCTGTGATTGAGTATATTACCTTTACGGCAAAAGCGGGTGATACAGTAGCTTTTATCGGCTCAACTGGTTCTGGGAAATCTACCTTGATGAACTTAATTCCACGGTTTTATGACGTGAGTGAGGGACGAATTTTGCTGGATGGTGTGGATGTAAGAGACTATAGTCAAGCAGACCTGCATGCTAAGGTGGGCTATATTCCTCAAAAGGCGGTGCTATTCTCAGGAGATATTCGCAGTAATATTGATTTTGGAGAAAGCAAGGAGAGCCCCCTTACAGATGAAGCGATTTGGGATGCCTTGGATCTGGCACAGGCGAAACGTTTTGTCGAAGAAAAAGAAGAAGGGCTCTCTTCACCTGTTGCCCAGTCTGGAAGCAATTTTTCAGGTGGTCAACGCCAGCGCTTAGCGATTGCACGCGCGCTTGCTCGTAAGCCAGAAATCTTGATTTTTGATGACTCCTTTTCTGCCCTTGATTATCGAACGGACCGTACATTACGGGAGGAGCTTGCGACACGCACTATAGGGATGACGAAGTTGATTGTAGCCCAGCGGATTTCGACCATTATGGATGCGGATCAAATCTTGGTTCTTGACAAGGGTAAGGTTGTCGGTCAAGGAAGTCACAAAGAATTACTTGCAACGAACGAAGTCTATCAAGAAATTGCTTACTCTCAATTATCGAAGGAGGAATTGGAAAATGAATCATAAAACATCTTCTTTCTTTAGCCAGATGAAGCCCCATATCAAGGGTTTCCAACTTCCCTTTGTAATGGCGGTGTTTGGAGCAGTTGTCTCTAGTGTGATTACAGTTATTGGTCCGGACAAATTAAGCGAGATTACAGACCTCATCACTAAGGGCTTAATGACAGAGATTGATACGGCTAAAGTATCTGCCATTGCTACGTCCTTAGCGGTTCTCTATGGAATTGGGGCAATGGTCAACTACGCCCAATCCTTTACGATTTCAACGATTGTTCAACAGTTTTCAAAACGTCTACGGACAGCGATTGCTAAAAAGATCAATCGGCTTCCCTTGGGCTATTTTGATCGTCATTCCCAAGGGGATACCCTATCTCGTGTGACCAATGATGTGGATACGGCTAGCCAGTCTCTGAACCAAAGTTTGGGAACGGTTCTTTCTTCTACGATTCTGTTACTTGCTGCCTTGATCATGATGTTCAAGACCAATCTGGTGTTGTCCTTTGTGGCGATCGGATCAGTCCTATTTGGCTTTGTCTTTGTTAGCCTTATCATGAGGCGGGCACGAGGTTTTTTCAAAAGCCAGCAGGCGAATCTTGCCAAAGTCAATGGTTATGTAGAAGAGATGTATTCTGGTCATCAGGTTGTGACCAGTTACCATGCAGGGCATGAGGTAAAAGAGCAGTTTGAAGCCCTTAACCATGCTTTATATGGCAGTATGTGGAAGTCTCAGTTTATTTCCGGGATTATGATGCCTATGATGATGTTTATTGGGAACTTCGGCTATGTCATGGTTGTGGTGGCTGGGGCAGCTTTGACCCTAAATGGTCATGCGACGATGGGGACGATCGTTGCCTTTATGGTCTATGTTCGGATCTTTTCCCAACCCCTGTCTCAGATTGCGCAAGGCTTGACTGTCTTACAATCTGCTAGCGCTGCTATGGGACGTGTCTTTGAGTTCTTGAATGAAAGAGAAATGGAAGATGACCGTGAGACCCCACGACAGCTAGCTTCTGTAAAAGGGGATGTGACCTTTGAGCATGTGTCTTTTGGTTACTCGCCCGATAAGACCATTATCCATGATTTTTCAGCTAGGGCTAAGGCAGGGCAAAAGATTGCCATTGTTGGTCCAACTGGTGCTGGGAAAACAACTATTGTGAATCTCTTGATGAAATTCTATGAGATAAACCAAGGACGGATTTTAATTGATGGTGTAGATACCAAGACCATGAGACGGTCTGAGGTCCATGACGCCTTTAGCATGGTCTTGCAAGATACCTGGCTCTTTGAAGGAACGATTAAGGAAAATCTGATATACAACCAGCCAGATATTTCAGACGAGGCAGTGATTCAGGCAGCAAAAGCAGTAGGAGTTCATCATTTCATTATGACCCTACCAGATGGTTATGAGACTAAACTGGATGATACAGTTACCTTGTCTGTTGGTCAAAAGCAGTTATTGACTATTGCCCGTGCACTTTTAAAAGATGCGCCACTTCTCATTCTTGATGAGGCAACCAGCTCTGTCGATACACGGACGGAAGAATTGATTCAAAAAGCTATGGACAGACTGATGGAAGGCAGGACTTCTTTTGTCATTGCCCACCGCTTATCTACTATTCGGAACGCTGATTTAATCCTTGTGATGAAAGATGGAAACATCATCGAGCAAGGCAACCACGATGTCCTCATGCAGGAAAATGGCTTTTATGCCAACCTATATAACAGCCAATTTAGTGAAGAGTAAAAGCCCGTTTCAGCCCGAGCCTTAAATGGAAGTACTGAACGGTGAATACAGGTTCTTAGCCTTGTACCTCGAAATCTGAAAGTGGACTTGCTAGCGTGACAGTTTTTACTTCGTTCTTGAAAGATAGTAGGGGAAATAGCTAAGGGGTTTGAGAGTCATTCTGCTCTCAAATCTTTTTATCGGTCTTTTGGTTTATGTAGGATAGTCATAGTCAGTAAAACTCAAATTCTGTCCGGCTTGTTCATCTTCTAGTATTCCGTGGTATAATAGAGAAAAAAGGAGGAAGTACCATGTACCAATTTCAAAATCCAACCGACCAACAGATTCAAGACTATCTAGCCAATAGCAAAACGATTGCGGTCGTAGGTTTATCTGATAAGGATGAAGCGGTCAGTAAGCGTGTTTCTAAATATATGCAGGATATAGGCTATCAGATTATTCCTGTCAATCCTCGCTTGGCTGGTGGTGAGATTCTAGGTGAGAAAGTGTATGCTAGTCTTTCAGAGATTCCGCTAGTAGTTGATATTGTCAATGTCTTTCGTAAGAGTGAGTATTTGGCAGCTGTAGCGCGTGAATTTGTGACTGTTGATGCCCGTGTTTTCTGGGCGCAATTGGACTTGCAAAGTCAAGAAGCTGCAACTATTTTACAGGCGGCAGGTCGTGAACATGTGGTCATGAATCGCTGTATTAAGCGGGAATATGCTCGTCTTATAGAAAGCCCTGTGAACTGATGGCTACGCTTGTAATGATTCGGGGGAATTCTGGTTCTGGCAAGACCAGCTTAGCAGAGGCTTTACAACTCCATTATGGTCGTAGGACCTTGCTTATCTCCCAAGACACTGTTCGTAGAACGATGCTAAGAGAAAAGGTGACACCTGGCAATCTTTCGATTTCTCTGACAGAAACGATTGCTCGTTTTGGATATGCAGAGGATTTACTGGTCATTCTCGAGGGATTTTATGAGGCAGAAATTTATGGAGAGATGCTAGCAAGATTGCGCGACCTCTTTGCACCTCGGATCTTTGTTTATTATTATGATATTCCATTTGAAGAAACGGTCAAGCGACACGCCACTCGAGCTAAAAAAGAGGACTTTACAGCAGCTGATATGAAACGTTGGTGGATAGATAAAGACTATCTTGCTTGGGAGGAAGAGGTACTTATGACAGCAGAAATGAGTTTGGAGGAAGCTTTTGACATGATTTGTAAAACGATAGAAGGAGATAGTGGTAGAGTACTATAGTTTCTAAAATAATCGTTTACTTTTTAGTTGTCATTCGTTAAAGTGAGGCTTGTTGTCTATCTCTTTCATACAGAGTGCCATCTAAACTCAGTCAAGTAAGATGTGATGATATACTCATTTAGTTTAACTTTTATTACTTCGATGATTGTGGAAACTCCGTTTCTCTATTTCCAACTTCCAATCATCTTCTAGATGATTGGAACTCGCTTTGCCGGACTCTACGATTGTTACTGACTATCGTCAGTATGATTTCCAACCTTCAACAGTCCTTAGACTGTTGAAGCAGCCTGCAACTCGTTGCCTAGTACTAAAAGTAAACTAAACAACTATAGTAGCCAATGTTTAAGTTAGTGACTTGTATCTGGATTCGTAAAGCGAGGCTTATACTCTTTAAAAATCAAAAGGATCCTTCGTCAACTTTTGATTTTTATTGAGTATTATAATGGCTGCAGTAAAGTAGGTGATGGAGGGGAGTTACAAAAAACTCCCCTCCGTCTGATATACTCCCCTTATAGTGGACAGTGAAAAAACAAAAATTCACTAGAAGCTAAAGGGGAGTTTTCCTATGTCTAAAAGAAGTCCAAAGTCAGT
>NZ_JBUEQR010000117.1:0-18170 GCF_054968985.1 Streptococcus sp. 1F3
ACCTACTGGTGTGTCACTTGTATCAGTGTAGTCATCTTTAATGGTATTACCATTGGTATCCTTGTAGTGAACAACGACGCTACCTTTTGGTTTTTCCTTATACACATACGTCACTTCTGTTGTGCCTTCTACTACTTTTCCTATTTCGGAACCTGATGTTGTTAAGCGACCATTCTGATCAACATTTCCTACTGCATAATCTCCAGCTGACACTAATTCATATATTTTGCCATTTTTTTCAATTGTCATTGGACGATTATCTTCATGAGTGTTATAATCTGTTCCTGTTGAAGCTTGATCCATATCTTTAACAGATTCTTTAATCTCTGCTCCATTCTGATCAACATATTTAACTAGAACATCGCCTTTTACAACTTCATAAATGTATGTTACTAATTTGTCCTTATTCGCTTCTGTCACACCGGTTGGTGTATCAGAATCTGCTTTATGCTCAACAAAGCGATAAGTAGCACCATTAAATACGATTCTATTTGGCTTGTATGTGTCAGTCGTTGTATCGTAGCTTGTAGCAATAGGTTCTTTTTGAGAAACTATTTGTGGATCTTTTATAGGATTACCTTGTTTGTCGTAGTAATTTACTGAAACTGTACCTTGTTTACGATAATAATAGACTGTTTCTTTCATTCCCGGTGTTAATGGGTTAAGAAGTGAAAAATTAACTCTCTTCACAGAAACATTTGGATCGGCAGGAGAAGTTACTAGCTGGAAGGTTGTTCCTTGTCTTATGTTTCCAGTTTTTGATCTTTGACCTGGTGATATAGCTTCACTAGTAAATAATACTCGCCATTCTCCCTCTGGATGCTCTATTTGGGAAACAAAAGTTGGCACACCGTCTTTCAAAATAGACCAACCTAAAATCTGTATAACAACATCACCTTGTTCATTAACAATAGTATGCACACGACTATTTGGTCCCTTTGGATCATTATCTTTATAAACCCTTTGTCCACCTACTATAAATGGCCGTCTCAATGTACCATCTTGTGGTTCTCCAGAAACATATTCATAGCCTTCAATCTCACGTTTATGGGAGCCTTCGAACGAATCTCCTTCTTTACCAGTAATCTCATACTTAGCTAACAGCTTGTTTGTTCCTTCTTCTCTATATTGAACAACATTTGTCACTAAACGTGGGACTTCAAAATCTTGACGATGTGCATTTCTTATTGCAAATTGATCTGCCGCCAATAATTCATATTTACCCTCGACATGTGTTGACGGATTTAATGCATATGAACGAAAAACAACCAGATCTCTTGAAATAGCAAAATCAGACTCCACAGTAGCATAGCTAGCTTCCATCCAGAACTGAACATTACTTTGTTTAGAAATGATTGATGGAAGTTGCAGTCTAAATTGTTTAACATCGTCAGCATTGTTAATAGATACAGGTGTCTCCTCTTTATTCAATACCATTCTTGAATACTCTTTTTGTGTATCCTTATCTACAACGCGAATAACAACGCTTTTATTTTCGTCAGCTGTTCTTAGAGTAGACAATGTGACATAATAATTTCCGAATTCCCCATCTTCTTTAAAAGCATCCTTAAATGGTCCATCTGGTCTAAACGGTATCAGATCAATGATACCTATCGTTTGATATCCGGGCGTTGGATCTGGATTAAACCCAGCAAGTCTGTCAGCTGGATATTCAGATGGTGTAATTTTTGCACCATTTTCATCGTTCATGTTCGGGGTTACTAGAGCACCAACTTCTTTATCCACTAGCTTACCAGTAATTTCTGATGCTGTTTCTGGAGATGTTGTTGGTGTGGTAACTTCTTTTTCAATAATTTTTCCTGTAAAACCTTGTAAAGAAGTGTTATTTGCTACATCTTCTTTTAGTTCTCCTGGTACTAAATTACTAGTTGACGTTTCTGAGGAAGCTTCTGAAGATGAACGGAAACTTCTATTCACATTAGTATCCCCAGTTTTTTTGACTTTTATCTCAATTATATTGTCTTGTTTTTCAATAATTTCTTTTGATACTGTTTGCAATTGTCCATCAGCTAGTTCATAGCCTTGGGGTAATTGGTTAACTGTCTCATAAATAGTTGTCTTGGCAACTTCATCATAAGTATCAATAGGGAATAAATGGACAGTTTTTGTTACAATTTCCCCTGTTTGTTCTTCAATATATACTACTTCATATTTTATAGAAGCTCTTCTTTGAGAAACAATAAGATTATGCTCTTCAGCACTAACAAACGTTGTATCCGAAATTTCCTCTGCATCTAGCTTATCTTTTGAAACAGTTGTATCCGAAATCTCCTCTGCACCTAGCTTATCTTTCGAAACAGTTGCATCCGAAATCTCCTCTGCACCTAGCTTATCTTTCGAAACAGTTGCATCCGAAGTAACTATTTCCAACGAAGATCCAGGTCGCTCTGGCTCTTCTGCCTGAACTGTATCAATACCAGTTGATAAGATAGCACCCAAGAACACGCTTGCTAAACCAAAATGATATTTCCGAAGTGCAAAACGTTGTTTCATTGAATACCAATCAAACTTATTTCTGTTATTCTTTTTCAAAAGCGAATACTCCTTTATTTTTTATACACAAATCAGACGTCCTCTATCAAAAAATCGTCAAAACCTATGTTACACCAATAATGATCCCCCCTCTCCCCCAAAACTTTTGTCAACTAATTTGACACAACTCATATAAATAGGTGGGCATCTTTATTTCTCCTTCCATAATCCGTTTGTTTGTAGCCATACTCCTTCATATAGAAGATTAGAAACCTCAGTTACTAAAGCATTCTTTCTTTAGACGATTTAAAATCGCTCTCTTGAGGTAGCCCTACTAGCAATAGTAGAACCAATTGTATTTCGACCTCCTTTATATCAAACCAAACCACCCAGAAACTACGGGTGCCACAAGGACAATCTACCTTACACTCACTGAAATCACCAGTTGATTGCATAGATAACCACTTTTTGACATCTGATTATAATTTCCATTGTAATACCTTCCTATCGCCTGTTCAACACTTGAACAGAATATTGGCAATTCGTCAAAATAAAGTGAAGAAATCTGATTTTTTATTCAACCGAGATAAGCTCTTGAGTGCTTTGAAACATTGATAGTATCGTTTTGATTAACGTTTACTAAATTGTGAAACTTTACGAGCTTTCTCAGGATCTGGCTTTGGATTTTAAAAATCAAATGTAGGCAAAAAACAATTAAATTATAGTTTCTAAACTCATTTTCTTTACCTATAACCCAATTCTACAAATAATGGATTATCAAAAATCTCTTTTCGAAGCTTATGTAATTAATGTGTCTACAAAAAAGGAGGTGGAATGTTATCTTGAGGAAAACAGGAAATAGTACGGTCATTACAATCCCAAATAAAATGAAAGAGGATCTTAGAGACGAAATTGAATTTGTGACTTCGGGAAATAATGTCATCATTCGGAAAGCTGAACCAAAATGTAATTTTGATAAAAACTAGAAAAGCCATGAATCAATACGATGAACTTTTGAAAAAATTAGTGAATAGATGAAATATCTAACTGCTGAAGATATTATTAAAATCAATGTCATGGTCACTGGCAAATATTCTCCTAAGGAACCCATTGGTATTGTCGCTCCAAATAGTCCCCAGAGGATTGTCAAACAGCCAAAACAAAAGATTTTGGAAAAATTCTCTATCCAGATATCGACAGTAAAGTTACTATTATTTGGGGTAACTTGATTAATACTCTTTAAAAAGTGGTTATCAACCTTTAGTTGAAAACCACTTTTTTCTATATCTTAGAACCGGTATTCACAGTTCAACACTTCCATCTAAGACTGTTTTTTAAGTCAAAGTGACAAGATTAAGAAACTACCAAAGACCAGGGGGTATCATTAAAATATCTTCCACTTTTGTTTTTTCTAACAGTATACTGGAGAATTGAGAGGTGGAAGAGATGGCTTGTTATGGGATGGTTACCTATTTTTGATTTTTACAGAGTAGTATAGTTGTTTCGTTTACTTTTAGTACTAGGCAAGGAGCTGCAGGCTGCTTCAACAGTCTAATGACTGTTGAAGGTTGGAAATCATACTGACAATAGTCAGTAACAATCGTAGAGTACAGCAAAGCGAGTTCCAATCCTCTTCCAGATGATTGGAAATTGGAAATAGAGAAACAGAGTTTCCACAATCGTCGAAGTAATAAAAGGTAAACGAAATGAGTATACGTTGTTCAATGATATAGAAAAGAACCTCCTTAATGAATAGCATCTAATGTTTTAGACGATTCATTATAAGTGGTTCTTTTCAGTTAAATGACTATTTTAGGATTGTACAAGCCTAAGCCAACTCAGATTTGGCAATATCCCTTTCTTGGACCAAACAAAGGAAAACTCCAACCGCTAATATTATAATAAATAGCGAAGCAGGGGAAATAAGACAGAGAGTGTTACCAATACAACAACTATTAAGTAAAACAGGGACTGCTTGCTCTTTTCTTTCTCACTCTTTTCATAGCGAGCTTCATTGATTCGTTCTTGAATATCGTTTTCTAGTAGCTCATTTCTTTTCGTCATACTATTGCCTCCATTCTCGACTTTTAGACAAACAAGTCCTGATAATTCTCCACCAATTCTTGACCACTTTCCTTACGCTGCCTCTTGGCTGAATCCTTTAGATTCGATTGGTCCTGTAGCCATAGCGCTAATCTTTCTGATTCTTCAGCAGAGAAAATCGCTTCTGTTAACACAAATCCAGGGTTATGCAAGGTATTTTCAAAACCTGCAATCAAAAGATTATGTTCAAATGCTTGTCTCACCGCTGATAGAATCTCACTACCATGATTGATATCTAAATAAATATCACATCTTTGCAACAATTTTTCTACCTGCTGCGGTGCTACATTCGGATAAAGAGTAACCTGTGGCAGGTCACCATAGGCTGTCAACTTCTGGGACATCTCTGTCAGTGCAGCGATATGGAAGTTGAAATCATATAAGTGAGAAACAAGAGTCTGTAAGCCCTCTAACTGATCTGAGTTGGTCAGAATTAGAATCTCTTTTTGGTTGTGATTCTCTGATTGACTTGGGTAAATATAGCCTAAATAACTCAATTTTTGTTGCTGTTCTGGCGAGAGCATTTGGAGTAGCTTATCATAGCTTTCTTTATCCTGCACGATAATCCGCTTGGTTCGTTTTGCAGCTCCTGATAAAATCAACTGCATATTTCCCGGAACTTGATCGCCAATTTTCTCTTGCCAAAATAGAATATCATCTCCTTCTTCATCCAAATAGTAAGAGATAACAAATGGCGTAGAAAGCGAATTATACCAAATGGCTGAAGTATCTAAGCCTGCCTCCTTAAAGTAAAACAAGAAGAAGTCTGAACGGCTTTCAAAGGTATGAACTTTTTCTTTCCAATAGAGAAAAATAAGACCAGTTTGAAGGTTTTCTACAATTACTTCCTGTCCAGATTCTCGATAATACTTTTTGTAAATAACTTGTTCTTCTTCATTCAAGTAACTCTTGGCATACAACCAGCCATATTGGTTATAATGATCTGTCCGATACACCTTTTGATTTGCTGATAGCCAATCAACATCTTTTACAAGACGCAGATGCTTTGGTTCATGGTAATAGATGTTTGCTTTCTTTTCGTCAAAATTCCAGATTTCACCCTGTGTGTTGGTTCCTGTAATTTGCCAAAAATCAGGTACCATTACTTGGTTAAAATAGCGAGGAAGGGTGTCTCCTTCTTCCATTCCACAAAAGAAAGAATAAGGAGAAGTAAGCCCTTCTGGCAGACAGCCATCATCATTGACCACAACTCCGAGGCCAGTAAAACCTGCTGCTTTAAGAGAAGCATATAAGTCACGTGTCGCAAGACTTAACCAATCAAATAATGCTATCATCTGTCATCTCCTTTACAAACTGTGTCCATACTTCCTCCAAATGTTGATGCAAGAAACGCTCCGCCACTCGATAAGATGCAACATGTGCCTGCTCTTGATTCATTTCACTGTAATACCGGCAAATTCTCTCTGCAAAGGCTAGGGACATTTGCTGACTATCATCTGGCTCTTGACGTTTGATCAAATAGCCATTTATCCCATCTTCAACAAAAGTCTGATTACCATAGGGCACATCCAGTCCAATTAGGGGCAAACCAGACCCTACTGCCTCCATCAAGGTTAGGCCAAAGCCTTCACTCGTTGAAGCAGTCAAATACAGTTCATAGTCTTTATAAATCTCTGATAGATTCTGGTGCCCCTTGAGCTGAATGTAGTCCTCCGCATGATTATCTTGAATAATTTGCGTTAACTTACTGCGTTCACCGCCCTCACCATAAATATCAAAAGTGAGTTCTGGTAACGTTTTACGTGCTAAAATCACTGCTTGAACGAGCCAATCAATATGCTTTTCACTTGCTAAGCGAGATCCTGTTATCATCGCATAACGTTTTCTTTCCATTTCTGGCTGACGTAATTCCTCCAGGCTCCCAACTGGAATGACATAAATCTTTGGTTTATGGGAGGTATAGGTTTGGAACTGTTGTTCTAAAACTTCTTTTTGCCGTTGCGTTGACACTATAAAAACGTCAATCTTATCTGCATTAGTAAATTGGTACTCATAATAGTTATTCCAAAGAATATTGTGTTCATCCGTTCCTGCAACACTGAAATGTTCTGCATGAATAACGACACCTAATCTTGCAGCACCACGATATTGTAACACTGCTTGACCAATACCCGTTGAACGATCGAGAAGCAGGATATCTGTTGATGTCAAGTTCAAACTTTCTAGCATATAGGCTATAAGGTCTTCTTTTGACTGACAAATACGGTCTTTAAAACAGAAAATGCTTGATTTTCCTTGTTGAATTTCCTCATATGCCACACTACCATCTTCATTAAAGAAACTACGCTGAGATAGTTGGGGAGTATCACCTTGTGGCATATAGTATTCGCTGAAAATTTTAGTGTAGCTATAATAATCCTTGCGAAGTAATTTTCCTTTTGCTACATATTCAACCCGTTGAACATACTGTTCTTCTTCGCCACAAAGAGCTGCATTCACATATAAATCTTGACCTTCAAAATGATAGCGAACTAATTGGTGACCAGTCTCTATTTTTTTAATCGGTCGCCCAAAGGTCGCCTCCAGCTGGGTACGTGTATAAGTGGTTGGAGCCACTTTTACATCTGTAAAAAAGCCATACAACCAAATAATTTCTTCATCTTGAAAGCCAATATTGCTGGTAAAATGTTGGAGATTTTCAGATTGGAACATATCTGTAAAAATGAATTTAGCTGGGATATCTAATTCTCTAAGGACTGTAGCCCGATACGCCTGGGCATATTCTACACCACTACTTGCCCAACCAATTCCCAAATTGATATTATAAACTGTCATACTTTCTCTCTTTATACAAAATAAATTGAATAGCCGTCTTTACTATTTCCTTCAATACTGCTCAACATTACATTCCTTACAATCAAATGTTTTACACTCATTCTCATTTGTTCATAAGAAAGTAGGGACTCTCGGTAATATTCTGTGATAGAATCACGCTGACCGATCTGTCGCATGACTACAAAACTCTTCAATTGTTGCAGGTTATCAACTTGCTCAATCCAACAAGTATCAATTGCGCGTAATACCGACAAGCGTAAAAATTCAGCAAACTGTTCGTCTGTTTTCAGGACTTCACGCTTGTTCTGCAGTTCTTCTTGATACAAGATCCATAAGTACTTTTTTAAGTTTTGCAAGGACGCCAGGTCCTGCTCTGAAAGATGCTGAGGGTGATAGCTATAGTTTTCTAAAATGTACCGCCGAAACTCTTCTAAAGTTAGCTTAGGATGTTGGTGCAGGTAGTCATCAATTGCCTCTTCAAAAATACGGTCAACCTGAGTACTAAGTAAGGTATCTTCATAAATCAGTTCGTCTCGAAGGGCATAAATTTTATTTCGTTGCACACGTAGAGTCTCATCAAAGCGTACTGTTGAGTCACGCGCAGTCATCGCCTTATCTTCACTTTTGGTCTGAGCAAGACGGATGATTCTCTGGTATCTGCGTCCTTTTAATGGCTGACCATAATTCGAACGCTCAGCATGATTCTGCTTCTCAAAATAGTTATTAACCCATTTTCCACCATGCTGAATCAACAATTCATCTTCCAAAGAAACAAAGAATTGACTGAGCCCGGGATCTCCCTGTCGACCTGCACGACCTCGTAACTGCCAATCAATTCGACTATTTGGCATACGTTCCGTTCCAACCACAGCCAAACCTCCTAGTTCAGCAACTCCTTCTCCTAGCTTAATATCCGTTCCACGACCAGCTAAAGAGGTCGCTACGGTCACCGTTCCTTTACGGCCTGCTTCTTTGATAATGAGTGCCTCTTTTGCTGTATTTTTTGCAGTTAATACGCTATGAGGAATCCCTTCTTGTAAGAGCATGCGGGAATAAATTTCTGCAATATCTACCGTTCCTGAAATCAATAGGACTGGTTGCCCTTTTTCATGCAGTTCCTTGACATAAGAAAGCGTAGCATGAAGTTTTTCTGGCAAGGTAACATACACCTTATCTGGATAATCAATCCGTTTAATAGGAGTATTTGTGGGAATCACCATGACAGAAACACGATAGGTGGAAATCAATTCATCTTCTGCCAACTTTCCAGTTCCCGTCATTCCCGCTAGCCTTGGAAACATATTAAACAAACTTTGATAGGTGACCGAAGCCATCGAGCGTGAATCCTTGGTCTTTTTAACACCTTCTTTTGTTTCAATCGCTTGATGGATACCCGATTGCAAACGAGTCCCTTTTAAAATCCGTCCTGTGCGATTATCCAACAGTTGCACTTCATCATCCATTACGACATAATCCACATCTTTTTGATGGAGATGTTGGGCACGGAGTGCTAGATTGATGTGGCGATTGAGTTCAAAGTACCGATCTTCATAAAGATCTGCAATATTAAAAAATTCTTCTGCATATCGGCTTCCTTTTTCAGTCAGATACACTATTTTTTCTTCTTGATTCACATGATACTCTTCATCTTTTTGAAGTGTCAAGACAAACTGATTGGATACATCATAAAGATTTGATTGAACCCGAGGGGAGCCAGAAATGATTAAAGGTGTTTGTGCACTATCTAATAAAACAGCATCTGCCTCATCAACAATCACATAATGAAATGGTCGCAGAAATTTATCTTTTTTATCAGCTGCTAAGTTCTCAGCTAAGTAGTCAAATCCAAGGGCAGTACTGGTCGTATAGGTGATATCGGCATCATAGACAGCACGTTTTATTTCAACATCCACCTCTTCACCTTCTTCAAATACACCTATTCCGACAGTCAGCCCCATAAAACGGTAGACCTGTCCCATTTCCTCGGCATCACGACGTGCTAAATATTCGTTTGTCGTAACCAAGATAGCTCCTTTTCCTAGTAAGGCATTGAGATAAAGAGGAAGCGTTGCAGTCAAGGTTTTTCCTTCTCCAGTTTTCATCTCAGCAATATAACCTTGATGCAAGGCTAAACCACCTAATACCTGAACATCAAACGGAAACATCCCTAAGATTCGCTTATCTGCTTCCCGCATTACTGCAAAAGCTTCTACAGTTAGGCTATCTAAACTTTCTCCATTTTGCAGGCGTTGGCGAAATTCCTGCGTCTTTGCAGCCAAGGCATCGTCTGATAAGTGGCTCATTGTCGGAGCAAGCGCGTTGATTTTGTTTAGAGTTCGTCTTAATTCTCGTAATTTCATCCGATTGATGAATGAATTTTTTTCTTTTATTGACACATTCACTTCCTCATTATACTATTTGAATCAAGGATTTGACAAATTGGAGTTCTTCTGGCAGTTGCTTTTCTGTATACTGCCTTTGTAATGGGGCTTTCCCCTTTACCTCCATCGGCTGCCCTTCTTGGTATAAACGCATTTCTTTAAAGCAAAATTCCGTACAACCCGCACTAAAAATGGAAATGGTGTAGGAAAAGGTATCAGATGGACAGGTAAATTTTTCTTCCCCTTGTCTCAATACCTTGGACAAAATCTTTTCGTTTTGACGATTGAAAAAATCAAGCTGGGTAAAAATCCGTCCTGCTGGCTTTGTGCTTATATCCCGTTCCAAAAAGTATGTCTGATTCGGTATCAGCAAAGGTAAATCTGGGCTGCGTCTGTTTCCCTGATAATGCGTCTTGGATATAAATTTCACAATAGGCTTCCCCGAAGCGAGTCGAGGATTTTGAAACAAGACGGACTCGCCTGAAAAGTCAATCAAAGAACCATATAAATAAGCTGAACCGCTATGTACCTCTTGCCAATGAATGGTAGCTAGTAAGTTCTTTATCATGAATACTTCCTTCCATATCCTTTTTCTAGTAAGTTCACATATTGTCTCATAAACCACTTATTGATTGCACTACTATTGTCATTGTGCCGACCTTCATAGCCTTTCGTATAAATATGAGCCTGTTTATCTGAAAGATGCTCAATCAGGCGATGGGCAGCTTGGCCATCATAATCATCATTTTCCATATAAGCAATCGCAAAATTGGTGTGAGGAAAATCAGACTGGGAAAAGGTATCCCAGAATTTTTGATTTAGCTGTTCGATATGCTCTTCCTGACTCCCACCAGTAATATTTAATAAGACATCCGCACTGGTTTCAAATTCATCTGGTCGTTTTAATTTCATCCCTGCTACTGTATCTCCGACATTGGTAAAGGGTTTTCCAACGATAACTCCATAGGGATTAAAATGAGAAGCATAATAGAGCGCCCCAAAGGTTCCCATTGATAGCCCAGAGAGAATCAAATCAGAAGAAGTGAAACCTAAATAATCCAAGGATTCCTGAATAGCAGCCTGGATGGCTCTCTCCAAGTTCTCAGTACCACTATAAAAACCACCCCCTTCTAAGCGAGGATCTCCAATCAGCATGAAAGGAGCCTTGAGTGACTTCATAATTCCAAATCCTTCAAAGCCTTCAGCTGATCGAAAACCAGAAAAATATACATTCATAGGGGGCTTCATATCACCAGGATTGAAATAATAGATAAATTCTTGGCGCTTTTCGTCATTATAGCGTTCGCCTCCTAGTACAAAACGACCTAGTCCCATTCTTGAATACCGCCAGTGCAGGGGACCAAAACTTAGTTTTCCGCTTCCCTTAGCATATACTGTTACCGCATAAAAACCAGCCTCTTCGTCCGGAGCTAAAATATAGGGCTCTTCCAGATCTTTCTCGCTTAGTAAGATAGGCTCCATCATATCATAAATACTCCCACGCCGCATGGGGGTTAACTCTAAGCGGATATGAGTATTTCCTAGTACTTTAATATACTCCAGCCATAATTCCAAGGCAACTGAGAAAGTACTAAGATTGTAACGAAAGGAAAACAGGGGCTCAAAATCCTCTCCAAAATGACCGTCAAAACTAACAGACACATGCCCCTCATACCTTACTTTTCCTGTAAACTGCGGATTCACATCAATTTCAGGTAGTTTTAGTTTTGCCCCGTATTGACTACTAAATAAGGTCAAATGGAGAAAATTTACAATGTCCTCTTTCGTTCCAGCTACTTCTAATTCACGCAACACTTTGCGTCGAAAGATGCCGTGTGGCTGTTCACTTTTTAAATTCAAACCAGAAAGATGATATAGCCCATAAGCCTCAATCATATTCATTAAAGGCTCTAGGTCTGCTTCTTTCGTCTCATCTGTGATGAAAACCGCATCAAAACGTAGGCGAACTTTTGGAGGCTCCTCTCCTTCTTTCGCTTTTGGAAGCTTCGCTAAGGCTAATTCTTTCTGCTCTTCTAAAAAGTGGGGAATATCTTCTGATCGACTAAATAGCCATTCTAAATCCTCTGGAAAGCGTTCAACCTCTTCAGCCCAATCAGCCTGCCCAATTTGTAAAATCTTCATATACGATTAGTCCTTTTCTAGTAAGTCTTTCCATTGCGCCAAGATACGTCCACTAGTATAGTCTGCCATTTTTTGTATCGCATAGACCAAAGAAGCATTCCAGTTGGCCAAGCCATCAAAATAATGATGAATGGCCGTTTGCAAATCGTCACTACTCTCCAAAACCCAGCCATTTTGCTTGTGGCTGACATAATCCGTTTCTACACGATGAATTTGTGGGATTCCAGCACTGATACTTGCAATTTGCGTATAAAGATCCGGCTCTTCTCCCAAATCTAACACTAGACGGGCTGTATCTAATGCCTCAATGATTTGATTTTCATCACTAAAACAATCAAAGTCCATTCGGCTCAGCTCTAATTCTTGATCTTCTTCTAGCTGATTTTCTCCTGTATCCTCTGCCAGAACATAGAAATGCTCCTGCTCAAATCGGTTTTCAATTTGGCTGCACACCCATTCTTTTAATTGGGACAGGGGAAATTGACGGTTAAAGGTAACAACTTTTAATGCAATCAATGGATTTTGATCCATCATCTCTAAAATTGATAAAAGGCTAGCCTCTAACAAGTCCTGAGCAATGGTATCAATATAAAAATAGATGATTAACTCTTTGACCATTTGACTGTGTCCTAGCCGTAATCGTGTGTCAAAGGGTGAAATCCGTGTAACTGCCACATCATCTTTTTGGAGGGTGCGCAATGATTCAAGCAAACGCTTTTCTTCCTTTTCGGTGTCCACAACCAATAAGTCAGCAGCTTGGGCAATGGATGATAATAAAGGTAGGTTGCTGACATCATAACGATCTGCAAAGAAAGAGAATACCTTCTGTTGTTCGCTAAAACTTTCTAGCAGCAGGTCATTATGCTGGATATGGCTGGCAATGAGGACAACATCATTCGGTGTCATTTGTTTTTGTTTTAGTACAGATAAGCGCTCTAGCAGTAATTCTTCCCAATTTTTATACAAATACTTTTGAAACTGATGATCTGAAAAGCGATTGACCTCAATTTCAGAACGTTCAGCTGATAGATGCTCACGAATCTGCCAGACACCATTTGGGTTTAGATAGTCTTGATGGCTCTTTCTCCCATCTTCTTGATGGTACAAAATACTGGATAAAAAGCCTCTGTCATCAAAGAAATACTGTTTATCAGAGTGCCCCTCTTTTTGAAAATCAACGGAGAAAAGGTTACCGTTCTCGGCAAAATGGATATAAGCCAATAGTACATCCCCTCTTTTTGCGACAACAGCAAATGGCGTGTACAAAAAGCGCGTACCTTTCGGCCACTGTAGTTCCTTAAACGAAATTGGCTTGACTGATTGTACTGAGATATTCTGCACATCATCGAAAAAAGACCAATAATCTACCCCTAGTAAATCCTGCTTGTGCAAAAAATACCGTAACTGCGGTTGATAATTTAAAATCAATAAGCAAGAGGGTTCTTTTGTGTTTTGAAACATCTTAACCTGATTCACAGTATCATCAAAGGTCATCCGTTCAAAAACACGAAACCAGAAAGGGGTATCATCGTACCATGGTCGCTCTTGATTATACCAAGCCGGAATAAAATAAAACATAAGTCGCTCCTAAATTAGATTCTTGTATTTTTTCCAATTTTGTAACATGTTAACCTGCTCAATCACCCCTAATAATAAACTAGAAATAATAAAAACGTTACTGATGAGCAAAGCCAAGCTGACATTCTCTGTTGTACCATTTTGTAATACAATCACAAGGAGAGGCAAACCACCTATCAAAATCACAAAAATAGCTCCAAATTGTGCTAGAATATTGATTTTTCGTTGGATATATTTTCTGGTCTCTTCACCTGGTCGAATTTTTTCAATATAATCCCCATTGTTCCGCATATTTTTAGCAATATCAAAGGCGTCATAATTATAGTAAGAAAAACCAATGGCTAAGATATATAGCAATACGATATAAAGGAGGACACCTGGTACTCTTGATACCCCAATATTCGTCGCTAAAAAGAGAAGGGTTGGATTATCTGGAAAGAGGATCAATAGAGCACTAATCACATATGGAGGCAATAACATCATGGTCATACCATACATAAAGGGCATTGCCCCAGCTGGTGTAATACGAATAGGAAGGTAGCTTCCTTTATTGTAGGAATTGTTAACTCCTACTCGTTTAATAGGGATTCGGTACTCTGCCCTGTAAAAAATAACAGTTATCACCACAAGAACAAACCAACAGAGAGTAAAGAATGCCAAATTTTGCCCAATCTCATTGGTAAATCCATTTTCTATATATTTACGAATGTTTTCTATGAAAGAGAGAATCATATTGACCAAAATAATGACCGTCATCCCCCCTAGACCCTTACGGCTATTAACCGTTCCCAACCAAGTTAGGACAAAGGAACCTGCAATCAGGAGAAAGATTGTGATGGCTCGAGCCCAAAAAAGCCCACTTGCCCCTAAATCTTGAAAAATAGAAAATTGTACATTGTTTGTCAATCCGAAAGCCTGAATCCCTCCAATGACTATCGTCAATAACATCCGATAACGATGTAACTGAACTCCTGTAATTTGTTTAAATATTCCAAAGACAGTGAAAAATCGCCAAATGATCATGCCCGTCATCCATGGGCTCAATCCCAATGTAAACATCGTCATATTGCTAAAGTTTGCTCCTGTTACAGAGGCCAAATTATTGACTAAATCAATATTTGCTACCTGCTTCAAGGCTTCTTGATTGCCCGAGACAGTCGTAAGCGGCAACATTCTCCCAAACATATAAATGAGTATAATGATTAAGGTCCAAATGAGTTTAGGAAAAATTAGCGCACGCTGCCATTTTTTTTTGATTTCTACCAACATGTTTTTTAGCTCCTGACTTCCTTCATGTCCTTTGCTTTCTATTATAACATGGAAATAGCCATTCTTACAGAATGGCTATTCCATTTAGCTTACTTATTCTTCATCAGTTGCTTTTTTCTTTTTCTTTTTGGCGAAAAGTGCTCCTAAGAAGAGACCTGCTCCAAGAATACCAGCTGTTGATGAGTTGTTTTCTCCAGTATTTGGTAAGCGACGAAGCTCACGTCGTCCGCTCGCTGTTTCTGACACAGATTCGCTTACAGATTCTGAAATAGATTCTGATACTGACTCGCTTACAGATTCTGAGATAGATTCTGATACTGACTCACTTACAGATTCTGACACAGATTCGCTTACAGATTCTGAGATGGATTCTGAAACAGACTCACTTACAGATTCTGAGATAGACTCGGATACTGACTCGCTTACAGATTCTGAAATGGACTCGGATACTGACTCACTTACGGATTCTGATACAGATTCGCTCACTGATTCTGAAATAGATTCTGACACAGATTCGCTTACAGATTCTGAAATGGACTCTGATACGGATTCACTTACGGATTCTGAGATGGATTCTGACACAGACTCACTTACAGATTCTGAAATAGATTCTGACACAGACTCGCTTACAGATTCTGAGATGGATTCTGAAACAGACTCACTTACAGATTCTGAGATAGACTCTGATACTGACTCGCTCACTGATTCTGAGATGGATTCTGATACTGACTCACTTACGGATTCTGAGATGGATTCTGATACAGATTCGCTCACTGATTCTGAGATGGATTCTGACACAGACTCACTTACAGATTCTGAAATAGATTCTGACACAGACTCGCTTACAGATTCTGAGATGGATTCTGAAACAGACTCACTTACAGATTCTGAAATGGACTCTGATACTGACTCGCTTACGGATTCTGAGATGGACTCGGAAACAGATTCGCTCACTGATTCACTGATGGATTCTGAAACAGATTCACTTACAGATTCTGAGATGGACTCTGATACTGACTCGCTTACAGATTCTGAGATGGATTCTGATACAGACTCACTTACGGATTCTGAGATGGATTCTGAAACAGACTCACTTACGGATTCTGAGATGGATTCTGACACAGACTCACTTACGGATTCTGAGATAGACTCTGATACTGACTCGCTTACAGATTCTGATACAGACTCACTTACGGATTCTGAGATGGATTCTGAAACAGACTCACTTACAGATTCTGAGATGGATTCTGAAACAGACTCACTGACAGATTCTGAGATGGACTCGGAAACAGATTCACTTACAGATTCTGAGATGGACTCTGATACTGACTCGCTTACAGATTCTGAGATGGATTCTGATACAGACTCGCTTACAGATTCTGAGATGGATTCAGAGACTGATTCTGATACGGACTCGCTTACAGATTCTGAAATGGACTCGGATACGGATTCACTTACAGATTCTGAGATGGATTCTGACACAGACTCACTTACAGATTCTGATACAGACTCGCTTACAGATTCTGAGATGGACTCGGATACTGACTCGCTTACAGATTCTGAGATGGACTCGGATACTGACTCGCTTACAGATTCTGAGATGGATTCTGAGACTGACTCACTTACGGATTCTGAGATGGACTCAGACACAGACTCGCTTACGGATTCTGAGATGGATTCTGATACAGATTCGCTCACTGATTCACTGATGGATTCTGAAACAGATTCACTTACAGATTCTGAGATAGATTCTGATACTGACTCGCTTACAGATTCTGACACAGACTCACTTACAGATTCTGAGATGGATTCTGATACAGATTCGCTCACTGATTCACTGATGGATTCTGAAACAGATTCACTTACAGATTCTGAGATAGATTCTGATACTGACTCGCTTACAGATTCTGAAATGGACTCGGATACTGATTCGCTTACGGATTCTGAGATTGACTCAGAGACTGACTCGCTTACAGATTCTGAGATTGACTCAGAGACTGACTCGCTTACAGATTCTGAGATGGATTCTGATACTGACTCACTTACAGATTCTGAAATGGACTCGGATACCGACTCGCTTACAGATTCTGAGATGGACTCGGATACTGATTCGCTTACAGATTCTGAGATAGACTCTGATACTGACTCACTTACAGATTCTGAGATGGATTCTGACACAGACTCGCTTATAGATTCTGAAATAGATTCTGAAACAGACTCACTTACTGATTCTGAAATAGATTCTGACACAGACTCACTTACGGATTCTGAGATGGATTCTGATACAGATTCACTTACAGATTCTGAGATAGACTCTGATACTGACTCACTTACAGATTCTGAAATAGACTCTGATACTGACTCGCTTACAGATTCTGAGATGGATTCTGATACGGATTCACTTACAGATTCTGAGATGGATTCTGACACAGACTCACTTACAGATTCTGAGATGGACTCTGATACTGACTCGCTTACAGATTCTGAGATGGATTCTGATACGGACTCGCTTACAGATTCTGAGATGGACTCTGATACAGATTCACTTACGGATTCTGAGATAGACTCTGATACTGACTCACTTACAGATTCTGAGATAGACTCTGACACAGACTCGCTTACAGATTCTGAGATAGACTCTGACACAGACTCGCTTACTGATTCTGAAACTGACTCTGATACTGATTCGCTTACGGATTCTGAGATAGACTCTGAAACTGATTCGCTTACAGATTCTGAGATAGACTCTGATACTGACTCACTTACAGATTCTGAGATAGATTCAGAGACTGATTCGCTTACGGATTCTGAGATAGACTCTGACACAGACTCGCTTACTGATTCTGAGATGGACTCTGATACTGACTCGCTTACTGATTCTGAAACTGACTCTGAAACTGATTCGCTTACGGATTCTGAGATAGACTCTGAAACAGATTCACTTACAGATTCTGAGATAGACTCTGATACAGATTCGCTCACTGATTCGCTTACGGATTCTGAGATAGATTCTGACACAGACTCACTTACAGATTCTGAGATGGATTCTGATACTGACTCGCTTACAGATTCTGATACTGACTCTGAAACTGATTCGCTTACGGATTCTGAGATAGACTCTGAAACAGATTCACTTACAGATTCTGAGATGGACTCTGATACTGACTCACTTACAGATTCTGAGATGGACTCTGATACTGACTCACTTACAGATTCTGAGATAGATTCAGAGACTGACTCGCTTACAGATTCTGAGATAGACTCTGATACTGACTCACTTACAGATTCTGATACAGATTCACTTACGGATTCTGAGATAGACTCTGATACTGACTCACTTACAGATTCACTGATGGATTCAGAAACTGATTCGCTTACGGATTCTGAGATAGATTCAGAGACTGACTC
>NZ_JBUEQR010000118.1:0-1400 GCF_054968985.1 Streptococcus sp. 1F3
ATATGGGACTTTTTTTCTATACTCAAAAAGGCTCCATAATCTCTACAGTGGATTTACCCACTACAGAAATTATAGAGCCATCAATATCACTAGGGCACTTGACCCTAGTGATATTTTTATGGAGGAAAAATAGTATGAGGAAGCAGAATGCTCAAAGAAAAAAATGGCTAGGAATCGGTGTATCCCTACTCACAGCCCTTATTGCGGTATTGGTCACCCTGTTCTTCTTCAGTAGGCAGGAGGAAAGTAGGCAAGTCAGTTCAGCAAGTAGTAGCCAACGTATTTACCAGACATCATCGACGACTCCTACCTACCAGGTTCCAGCAGAAGAAAAAGAATCCCTAACACAGCGTTTCAATTCACTAGTTGCAATTAATTCAGAAACAATCGCTTATATCTATGCACCAGGAACGAAATTAGATGAACCAGTTGTACAGACGACAGATAACGCTACATATTTAGACAAAACCTTTGATGGTGGTTATGAACCATATATGGGAACTGTTTTTATGGATACTGACAATCAAAAAGATTTCAGTGATCCATTGACGTGGCTATTTGCTCATGCACGTGGCAGTACAGTTGCAGATCATCGAATGTTCAATGATGTCAACTATTATGATGATCAAGCTTATTTTGATGCCCACCCTTACGTTGTGATTGAAACACCTGAAAGGAAATATTATTATCAAGCTGTATTTTTAATTATTGTTCCAGAAAACACGGCTTTTTATAAAACGAAATTCACAAGTAATGAAGAATTTAAAAATCAACTAGAAGCTGTTTCAAAGGAGGCAACGACTAGAAATAATACGATACAGATTAATGCTGATGATAAATATTTGGTTTTGTCTACTTGTCGAGAAGACGATGAGACGATTCGTTCAAATCTTTATCTCCGTCAAATTCCTGATAAAGAATTGATTGATTTTTTAGCACACCATAGCCATGATTTGGGATATGTAGCTACTAGATAATCTTCCTTATCCTATCCCAACTTTTTCATAGATGAGAAACAAGGTTTAGATTAACATTTTTTACAATTAAATAGGAAAAAACAAAAGTAGTAAGTCGTTGGACTTGCTACTATTTTTAACTGTCCAGAAGATGTCCTTGAACAAGGGGAGTTGCGGACGTCTACTCGAAAGTTTTGAGGCTATGCTTGAAATAGTATCTGATAGAGGAATATAGGAAGTGTAGCTAGGGGAAATGGTATAGCATCATCAAGCAAGCCTTCTACACGACTAGAGCTAGCTTCTGTCTATAGCTTCCCTCCTTTCCTACGAATAAGGCATTTGTAAGGGGTGAGAGCTTCAAGGATAAAAAAGGATAAAAAAAGTAAAAAAAAATTAAAAAATCTATTGACAAAGAAAAGTTGAGGTGATATACTGATATAGTTG
>NZ_JBUEQR010000119.1:0-5348 GCF_054968985.1 Streptococcus sp. 1F3
ATATGGGACTTTTTTTCTATACTCAAAAAGGCTCCATAATCTCTACAGTGGATTTACCCACTACAGAAATTATAGAGCCCTTTTTTAAATCGTTTTGAACATACGAAAAGAGAGAACGAATCTTGTTCTCTCTTGATGATAGCTTTTCTATCAACCACTACGGTTGACCATGAGCCAAGAGTTCATTCATAGAATTCTTCTCCTCACCCTTTTTGTATGCAAGCATCTTGATTGGCTAGCCTTCCATATATTGTTTCAATTCTTCTCCTGTTAGCCCAGCGTTTAGGGCGATGAGTAGTTTGAGGCGGGCTTTGGCTGCATTGAGTTCTTTAACAAAGAAGATGCCGTCCTCGCGCAATTTTACTCCTCCGCCAGCATAGGCGTAGACAGGTTCTGCGATGCCGTTGAAACAGCGAGAAACAAGAGCGATTGGAATGCCTGCTTCAAGAAAACTGTGGAGTTTTTTTGCTACTTCTTGCGGAAGGTTTCCGGCACCAAAGGCTTCAATAATGAGACCATCTAGTTTGGTACGATCTAGCATGTCCAGCAATTCCGTTTTCATACCAGCGTAGGCAGAGATAATTGGAATAAAACCAGTCAGCTGATTTAAGTCGAAACGTACACGAGGCTCTGCATTTTTGAAATAGAGGATTTCATGTTTCATCACAAGACCAAGTGGTCCATGGGTCGGTGTTTGGAAGGTTCCGACATTGGTTGTATGGGTCTTTGTGACGTATTTTGCAGCATGAATCTCATCGTTCATGACCACGAGAACACCCTTGTCTCTCGCCTTATCATGACTTGCTACTCTTAGAGCATTGAGGTAATTGTAGACTCCGTCGCTCCCTAATTCATTGGACGAACGCATGGCACCTGTCAAGATAACTGGAATCTTGGGTAACTCCATCGTATCGATAAAATAGGCGGTTTCTTCTAAGGTATCAGTGCCATGGGTAATGACGACCCCGTCGTAGTGTGCAGCTTCTTTCTTAATCTTATGGTAGAGTTGGAGCATGTGGCTAGGGGTTATATAGGGGCTGGGAAGATTAAAGATGTCTAGGGCTGTAACTTGAATTCCGTCGAGTGGTACAGAGACATGATTCATAGGGTTTTCTTGATTGGTCGTTACCTTTCCTGCGCAATCTGCCTGCATCGAAATGGTACCGCCTGTGTGTAAGACAAGAATATTTTTCATAAACTTTCAGATTCTTTCCAAATGTGGTATACTAATTGTAACATAAAATACAGGAAAGTAGGTGAGATGTTGGAGATTAAGGCTGTTTTTTTTGATATAGACGGAACCTTATTGACTGATAATCGAACGATTAGTCCTTCGACAATCTCAGCTATCAATCAGCTAAAGAAACAAGGTATCTTGGTGGGCTTGGCTACTGGGCGAGGACCTCGATTTGTTCTCCAATACATGGCATCCTTGAGTATGGACTGTGCAGTGACCTATAATGGCCAATATATCCTTTCAAGAGAAAAGGTTCTCTTCATGCAGGAGCTACCGAAAGAAGATATGCCGGCCTTGATAGAGTATGCTAAAAAATACAAAAGAGATCTTTCTTTTGGGACGGCTTTTGGAGTGGCAGGTAGCCGAATTATGAGTTTTGGTAGTGGTAATCTTGGCTATCGGTTGACGCGAATGATTCCAGCTTCATGGGCAGGACTGGTTAACTTTATCTTTAACCGCTTTATTCGAAAAGTGAGCCCCCAGGACAAGGAGCAATTACGGATTATTTCTGAACGCTCCATCTATCAAATGATGTTATTGGCAACAGAGAGAGAAACGAGAAAATTAGCTTCACAGTTTCCGAATTTAGATTTCACGCGTTCTAGTCCTTATGCAGTGGATATTATTTCCAAGGGAAATTCTAAATTAGAGGGAATTAAACGTGTTGGAGAGTGTTACCAGTTTGCCTTAGATGAAGTGATGGTCTTTGGGGATTCCAATAATGATTTGGAAATGCTGGCTGGTATTCCTTATTCCGTTGCTATGAAAAATGGGACGAAAAAGGCTCGTCAAACAGCCTTTTATGTGACAGATAGTAACAATCAAGATGGTATTTTCAAGGCATTAGAGCATTTTGACCTTATCAAAGGAGGGACAAATGTTTCAGAGTAAGGATGTTCAATTTAATGCAGTGAAGGAATTTCATGCCAAGATGGACGGGGTGACCCAAGAGTACCCGAAAGCTTATGATGCAGAGACGGCTTTCCATAGAGCTGATTTTAAGTTAGAAGAGTTGGTCGAATTTTTATATGCCACTTCAAGGAATGATGGAGAATTTACGACTTTGTTACAAGGACTTCATCAGGCCTTAGATAGGGCAGCTGCAAAATCGAAAAAGAAAGTAAGAACCGAGAACCCTCTACTAGGTCAGGTAGATGCCCTACTAGACTTGCTCTACTTTACCTATGGCTCTTTCGCCTTAATGGGAGTAGATCCCAAGCCGATTTTTGACATCGTTCATCGGTCTAATATGGGAAAAATATTTCCAGATGGACGGGCTCATTTTGATCCTGTTACCCACAAAATTTTAAAACCGAATCATTGGGAAGCAGAATATGCACCGGAGCCTGCTATTCAGGAAGAATTGGATAGGCAAGTGAAAGCATATCAGAAGCTAAAATAGAGGTTGAGCTCAAATTCTAAAGTATACATTCTTGGTGCTAAGATAGTCTGTTAGTCTATTTTATAATTGGATTCGGACATGAGGAGAACACCTGTTTTTCCTTGGCTTTTGACCTCTTTACATCTTAATTGAACCCAAAAACTGGAAAGCGAGTATAAATCTCATTGGTTGCAAGATAACTTGCTTCAATGTCTCTACGCTGTCTAGAGGTTTCTTCAACAGTCTTGTGGACTATAAATTACTTATACTCAATAAAAATCAAAAGTAGACTCGCTTTCACAATTAAGAATGGTGAAAGGTTGGAAATGAGAGTAGCACCGCTCATTTCCTTATAATCGAAGCCGGAGGTAGAACGAGCGTTCACTAAGGCAAGTTGACGAAGTATCCTTTTGATTTTTAAAGAGTATTAGGTAATACAATGAGGTTGGAACTAATGTTCCAACCTCATTTAGCTTACTACATTGTTTTGTCCTTATCCCGTACCACTAGCAAATCAATCGAAGTGTGGCGTAGGATATACTCGGAAGAAGATCCAATCAAGAGACGCTCGAAAGTATTGAGCCCTGTTGCACCTAAGAGCATCAAATCGGCTCCTGTTTCTTTTGGGATATCGTGGGCAAGCAGGGTTTTAGGGTTTCCGAACTCAAGAACGGTTTGTACGTCTGACAACCCAGCCTGTAGGGCTTTTTCTTGGTATTCCTTGAGAAGGGTCTGGGCTTCTTGATCAAGCGTTTCATAGATGGTGGCATCAAAAGCTGCAATGTTGTGAAGCGCACGTGTATCAATGACATGGGCGATAATCAGTCGTGCTTGGTTGCGCTTTGCAACGTGAATAGCCTTGTGCAGAGCTAGTTCTGCTTCTTTTGAACCATCAACAGCGACCAATATAATTTGGTAAGATTGTGTCATAGGTCTTCACCCCTTTTCTTTTCATATATATTATAACATCTTTTTTTCAAAAATTGAAGTAATTCTTGTTATTTTAGGGGATTTAGGCTAAAATAATACAAATAGAAAGTCGAGGTAGTCTTGATGAGACAGTTTGATAAATCACTAAAGTTAGATGATGTAGCCTACGATATTCGGGGACCAGTCTTAGAGGAAGCGATGCGTATGCGAGCGAACGGTGAGCAGATTTTGCGTTTAAATACGGGAAATCCTGCCGAGTTTGGTTTTACAGCACCAGATGAAGTGATTCATGATTTGATTCACAATGCACGAAAATCAGAAGGGTATTCCAATAGTAAGGGAATTTTTTCTGCCCGTAAGGCTATTATGCAGTACTGTCAACTGAAGAAGTTTCCAAATGTAGATATTGAAGATATTTATTTAGGAAATGGGGTCAGCGAGCTGATTGTGATGTCTATGCAGGGGCTTTTAGATAACGGTGATGAAGTCTTAGTACCAATGCCAGACTACCCTCTTTGGACAGCAGCTGTTAGCTTGGCAGGTGGGCATGCGGTTCACTATGTCTGTGATGAAGCTACGGATTGGTATCCAGATTTGGCTGATATGGAAGCCAAGGTGACCTCTAAAACCAAGGCAATTGTACTCATCAATCCCAATAATCCAACTGGGGCTTTGTACCCGAAAGAAATCCTTGAGGGGATTGTTGATATTGCCCGCAGGCATGAGCTGATTCTTTTTTCGGATGAAATTTATGATCGTATGGTCTTTGATGGTGCAGTGCATATTCCGATTGCGACTTTGGCGCCAGATTTATTTGTCGTGACCATGAACGGTCTGTCAAAATCGCATCGCATCTGCGGTTTTCGGGTGGGCTGGATGGTCTTATCTGGACCCAAGCGTCATGTAAAAGGCTATATTGAAGGGCTTAATATGCTGTCTAATATGCGTCTGTGTTCAAATGTATTAGCCCAACAGGTTGTACAAACGTCGCTCGGTGGCTATCAGTCAGTAGACAAACTCTTGATGCCAGGTGGGCGTCTTTATGAGCAACGGGAATTTATTACGAAGGCAATTAGTGATATTCCTGGCTTATCTGCTGTAAAGCCCAAGGCTGGACTATATATTTTCCCTAAAATTGACCGTGAAATGTACCGAATTGATGATGATGAACAGTTTGTATTGGACTTTTTGAAGCAGGAGAAAATCTTGCTCGTTCATGGTAGAGGTTTCAATTGGAAAGAGCCGGATCACTTCCGAATTGTATATCTTCCACGTGTTGATGAACTTGCTGAAATTCAAGAAAAGATGACCCGATTCTTGCATCAGTATAGACGTTAATCTGAGCTAAACGGCCCAAAACTTAAAATGAATATAGAGGAAAAATCGTTTAAATCAATGCTTGAACAACTTGATTTAAACGATTTTTATTGAGTATTAGCTATTTCTGGAACTGGCTTGTTTTTATAGACGATACTCATTAGGCATCATATGTAGCTTGGGCGATGTAGCTGTAAAGAGAAGTTTGTTCCCTCTTATTTTTAGGCAACAGGCTGAAAAAGACCACTGGAGTTTTACACTCTTCCAATCAAATGGATAAAGCCTGAGTGTGATTTTCGAAGAGTATTAAACTTTCAAGAGCACGGTTTCTATCTGTAAGCATGAGATAGTAGTTCTATTGGTATTACCAAGGTTTTAGGACAATATGTAATTGTCCACGCCAAACGCATGAAACTGAAATAGTTTCAGAAAAGGTATGTAAGCGATCTTATCATAGCGCCCAGTGCCTAAAAAGTGGTATCC
>NZ_JBUEQR010000120.1:0-4854 GCF_054968985.1 Streptococcus sp. 1F3
GAGATTTACGACGTGTTCGATGAACACGAGGAAATCTATCTTTTTTACACAGCTCTTAGTCCGAACTCAATTCAATCAAGATGTGAGAGCGTTAAAAGCACACAGTGAAAATAGGAAATACGACGAAGAAGCGTCAGCTTCTAGGAGGATTTATCTTTTTCACACAGTGCTTAGCTCGAACTCAATTCAATCAAAACACAAAAGCCATAAAGTGAGCAAAGTATAGTAGATTGAAAAGCTATAATAAAAAGGAGGAGAAGGTCCCCTGCCTTACATCATATTTTGCGGTTCATGGTCAATGATGACGCGTAGGTCTTGATTCTCCCTTTTTTGAGTCCAGTCCAACACACGATTTAAGACTTGATCCAATTGCGGTTCTTTTCGATATTTGACAATCATCTGGTAATGATAGAGATTATGCGTGCGTGCAATCGGCTTGGGAGTCGGACCGAGCAACTGGATGTGATCGCTCAGGTGCTCCCGCAGCATATTCATCACCTCAAATGCTTTTTTGACAACAAGCTCCTCAGACTTATGCGACAAGGTCACCCCAATGGTGTAGTAGTAAGGTGGGTAACGCCAGGACCTGCGCATGCCCATTTCATATCGATAAAAGCTTTCATAGTCCTGTTCCTTAGCAAAAGTGATAGCATAATGTGTAGGATTGTAAGTCTGAATGACAACCTCCCCTACCTTATCTGCTCGACCTGCCCTGCCTGCCACTTGAGTAAGGAGCTGAAAGGTACGTTCTGCAGAGCGAAAATCAGGTAAATTCAAGGCTGTATCCGCATTTAAAACGCCAACCAAGGTCACATTTGGAAAATCCAACCCCTTAGCAATCATCTGTGTCCCAAGGAGGATATCGGCTTCACCTCGTCCAAAAGCTGTTAAAATTTTCTCATGACTACCTTTTTTTCGTGTTGTATCGACATCCATACGTAGGATCCGTGTTCCAGGCAACAATGCCATCAACTCATCATAGGCCTTTTGGGTACCTGTTCCATAGTACCGAATAGCCTTGCTATGACAGTTGGAACAAAAACGTGGAATATCCTTTTGAAAACCACAATAATGGCAATTCATTGTCTTAGTATCCATATGGAGGGTTAAAGAAATATCACAATTCGGACACTCATCTACCGTCCCACAATCCCGACACATGATAAAAGACGAATAACCACGGCGATTGAGCATCAGGACGATCTGCTCCTTTTTAGCCAGTTTTGTCTTGATTTTCTCAAGTAGCACAGGAGTAATCGTACTTGCTTCCTGCTGCCCAATATAATCCCGAAAATCAACGATCTCTACGGACGGAATCTGAGCTTTTGGATTGGCACGCTGGGACAAGGTCAAAAAGCCATATAACCCCTTGCTAGCCCGAGCACGACTTTCCAAACTCGGAGTGGCAGAACCCAACACCAAGACCGCTTGATTGTAATCTGCCCGTAATGCTGCCACATCACGCGCATGGTAGCGGGGATTGGAATCCTGCTTATAAGTCGCCTCATGTTCCTCATCAATGATAATCGCTCCGATATTGGTCAAGGGAGCAAACACTGCAGAGCGAGCTCCTATCACTACTTGGGCAGCTCCCCGCTCAATCTTGCGCCACTCATCATACTTTTCTCCATCTGACAAGCCCGAATGTAAAATTGCTACTTTCTGACCAAAACGAGCAATAAAGCGATTAGTCATCTGGGGGGTCAAGGAAATTTCAGGCACCAGCATAATCGCTGTTTTTCCTTGTTTTACAACATGGTCAATAACCTGTAAATAAACCTCGGTCTTTCCACTTCCTGTCACCCCCTCTAAGAGATAGGTTCTACTAGCATGACCAATCTCTGAAACAAGCCTTTGAACCGCCGTCGCTTGCTCGCTATTTAGCTGCAAAGGCTTCGTTTCTTTTACCCTATCAAAATAGGCCTGGGTACGGCTAACTTCTTCTTCCCACACCTCAATGACACCCTTGTCTCGGAAATAGCCAATCGTTTCTGCCGAAAAGTCCTGCCGTAGTTTCGCAAGAAGTGCTGTTCCTTCCTGCTGCGATAAGATTTCTTTTAAAGCCTGTCGCTTCTTCGCACGCTGACTAACCTCAATATTCCGTAGCGCATTCTGATCCACCTTATACCATTTCTCTGTCTTAATCTTCTTTTTATCCTTGGCAAGGTAGTCCACCACAATTTTTCCAGCTTGGGCTAAGCGCATAACCCGCGCCTGCTGCACCAAATCCAAATCTGAGAAGTGCACACTCTTTTGACCACCAAAAATAGCTTGCTCATCTACAGCCGACAAGCCTACTCCCTGTGAAAGCACCTTGTCATAAGAAGAATTAAGTACATTAGGAAGCATGGCTTTTAAGAGGGAAATCTTATAGGAAAAGACTGTTTTTCGCAATTCATCTGCTAACCATAGTTGCTCCCTGTTTAAAACAGGGGAAAAATCCAACACCTCTACGATATCTTTGGTCTCAGTAGCGGAACCTTCTGAAAAACCCACCACAATTCCTTGAATGAGCCGATTCCCATTTCCAAAAGGAACATGGACCCGCATTCCTATCTGTAACATCGCTTCAAATTCCTCTGGAATATGATAGGTGTAGGGACGATCGGTCTGCATCAAGGGTACATCAACAATAACTTCCGCAAACATCCTTACTCCTTTCTATTATAAATATTTCGTTTATATTCATCATTGAATTGAACTCGGGAAAAAAGCTCGGAAAACAGAGAGACCTCCTTATGTTCATCGAACACCGCGTCAGTCTCCTATTTTTCATTCGGTTTTTAACGGCTTCACATCTTATGTAACTGAGTTCGGACTAAGAGCTGTGTAAAAAAGATAGATTTCCTCGTATTCATCGAACACGTCGTAAATCTCCTATTTTTACTTTGCTCTTGACGTCCTCACATCTTAATTGAACTCGAGCTACGAGTTGTGCAAAAAAGATCGTTTTTCCTAGAACCTAAAGGTTCTGCGTCAAACCTCCTATTTTTGCTTTACTCGTTTCACGCTCTCGTATCTTAATTGAGTTCGAGCTAAGCACTGTGTGAAAAAGATAAATCCTCCTAGAAGCTGACGCTTCTTCGTCGTATTTCCTATTTTCACTGTGTGCTTTTAACGCTCTCACATCTTGATTTAATTGAGTTCGAGCTAAGCACTGTGTGAAAAAGATAAATCCTCCTAGAAGCTGACGCTTCTTCATCGTATTTCCTATTTTCACTGTGTGCTTTTAACGCTCTCACATCTTGATTTAATTGAGTTCGAGCTAAGCACTGTGTGAAAAAGATAAATCCTCCTAGAAGCTGACGCTTCTTCGTCGTATTTCCTATTTTCACTGTGTGCTTTTAACGCTCTCACATCTTGATTTAACTGAGTTCGGACTACAACTCACTGTCAATCAAACAAATCCAGTGGATTCGTTTAACCCGAGCCAAGAAACTGGAAAGCGAGGACCAATCTCATTGATTGCAAGACAACCTGCTTCGATTGTCTATTTTTCTAGGAGTTGCTTTACCAGTCTATACCAGACTGGTAAAGATTGGAAATAGTGAAACCCGTATCAAACGCTCTCGTATCTTGAGTTAATCGCAGATATCAAAATAAACCCAGTTGGGATGCCAACTGAGCTTTGCCACTTAGATCTTATCGCCGTCTTCTTTTTCTTTGGCAATCTGCGCTTTAATCTTTCGTTCTTCTTCTTCTTGACGAAGACGTTCTTCTTCTGCGCGACGACGAACTGCTTCACGTTTCGCTTCTGGATCTGGATGAATCACAACATGACCAGATTCGATTTCTTCCAAAGCACGCAAGGTAGATTTGACAGAAGTAAACTCTTGAGTTGCCTTTGCTCCTGCTTCCAATTCATGTGCACGTTTTGCTTCTAAGATGACCAAGGAATATTTTGAAGGTACCTTATCCAATAACGTATCAATAGACGGTTTTAACATCATATCTCTCTTACCTAATTTCTAATTTTTTATCTCTTTTAGCATATCTTGATAATGCCCAATAACACGATCCACACGGAAATGTTCCGCCTCAATGACCCGTTTCACTCGCTCAGCCGCTAAAGGCACTTCATCATTAACAATGGCATAATCGTATTCACGCATGAGAGCGATCTCTTCTCTTGCCTTTTCAATCCGTTGTGCAATTACCTCTGCACTGTCTGTCCCTCTCCCAACAAGGCGCTCTTGTAGTTCATCCAAATCAGGCGGTGTCAAAAAGATAAAGACTGCATCAGGCACTTTCTTTTTTACCTGTAAAGCCCCTTGAACCTCAATTTCAAGAAAGACATCAACGCCCTTATCAAGCGTCTCATTTACATAGGTCAATGGCGTACCGTAGTAATTTCCCACATACTCTGCATACTCTAGCATTTGCCCTTGACGAATTAGCTCTTCAAACTCCTCACGAGTCCTAAAAAAATAATCCACACCATCTACCTCACCTGGACGCTGAGGACGAGTTGTCATCGAAACAGAATATTGAAATTTATTTTCTGAGCTTTCAAAAATCTCACGTCTAACCGTTCCTTTTCCTACCCCAGAAGGCCCTGAAAAAACGATTAACAAGCCACGATCTGCCATCATATCTCCTTCACAATCTTTCTCTTTAGTGTATCAAAAAACCAAGCCTTTTTCAACTGCTTTTCATTGTCTTCTCCAAGAAAATCGCAAGAATTTCTCTTCACAGATGAGACGCTTGAGGCAGAATATCATTTTCTACCAGTCAAGAATAAATAGGGTACGCTAAAAGTAATGGCTCTATAATTTCTGTAGTGGGTAAATCCACTGTAGAGATTATGGAGCCTTTTTGAGTATAGAAAAAAAGTCCCATATGACTTATAATGAA
>NZ_JBUEQR010000121.1:0-3786 GCF_054968985.1 Streptococcus sp. 1F3
GGTAAGATGGCTAAGGGGACGAAGCTTGGAGCTAAGGCAGCTGAGATGATTGGCTTAGCCAAAAGCAGTACCAAGGCAAGAATCCTCTCAACTGTCGAAAAGTGGGGCTCAAAGGTTGATAATATCTTAGCGAAGAGCAATCCTGTCATTCGGCAATTTGGGGAGAAATTATTAGATACCCGAATTCCAGCAGGCCTCCGTCGGGAAGCCTTTGCCTTTGCGGATGAAGTAGGCTCACTGTCTGCCTTTAGCGTTGAGAGCAAGACGCTGCGTGAAGCCATGCAGTTCTCAAGTAAACATGCGGATGAGGTGGTAGAGAAAACAAGCAGACTTCCTTTTATCGAAGGGATGAGCCCAGAAGATGCGCAGAGGTATGCGGCTTGGAATAACTTAAGGGAAAATGGAATTGATCAAAAAGTTGTTAACGAAATTATATTGACAAATAAAGGATTAAGACCAAATCCTAGCACATATCTTTCACCAGAATATATAAATAGCCACCTTTCACAATTTGACGACGGAATTTCAATTATTCAGACGGATTATGCATATTCAAGATTTACAGAAACAAATGGATTTGTTGGAGTTCCTGATGACAATACTGTATTTGTTTTACCTAAAAAATATGCTGACGAGATTGCTTTAAAATCGGAAAGGGATTTAAGGATTTGGGAAGAGGCATTAGGGTTTAAGAAAGGTTATTTTTCAGATGGCGGAGGCTTAGTAAAAATAGATGTTACGGATGTTGATGATTTGAAGCTACGTATTCCTGATGGTAATGAATTTGGTGCAAATGAGCTTTGGCAACCCGGTGGAAGGACATATCCTGGCTACACATTAGAGGCTGTTACAGATGTTATACCAAATGAACTAACGACAATTACAAGATTGGAGTAAAAAATGGAAAATAAAGTATTTGATGCTTTTCAAACTGGTAATTTATTGAAGCTACTTAGAGGAGATTATCCTTATCATTATATTGTTTATTCAAATGCGAATAATGTAGTTCCTACAAACATTGAAGAAGTTGTATCTGATATCTTTAAAGTTTATGAAGTGAATTCTGAAGTTTATTATGATTTTAAAGAATTGTTATCTGATATGACAGAACAATCAGCCTCGGATTATTATTTGGTATGGCAGTACGTTGAGTATATGCTCTATAGAGAATCGAAAGGAACTGCTCCGTTCTCCATTGTTGATAATGAACTTGTTGACAAAATGAAATTAGGAGCAAGGAAATTTTACGATCAATTACAAACAGTGGTAGTTTTTAATAGCGGTGTGGAAAAACACGAACCTTGGAATAGTATTAAAAATAGCAATCTTTTTATTAAGAATAAATTTAATCTTTCGATACTAGAATGAATTTGATTTAAGTTAAATTTCAAGTTATTGCAGTTAGAGGTTACAAACAACAATTTAAGAATGGTACGTCTAAATAGAGTAGATATCTCGCCAAAAGTTGTCTCTGAAAAAGGAATCTCTATCCCAAGTGGAAATGAAATAGGTGCTAATAAGTGGTGGCGACCAGGAGGAAGAACCTATCCAGGAGATATGCCAGAAGGAGTTATGCATGGTATCAGTACAAAAGAAGGAAATCATACATGGAACACAGTAAATTAACATGGGAAGACGTTACTAAGTTTGAAGAAGTAAAAGGATACGGACAATATATTTGGTGTCATCAAGGTAAGTATTATTTTGTAGCAGATGAAGGTGGAATAGCAGAACAGCGGATAATTTATGAGTTGCCGAGCGAGTTGTTTGAGTCACTTGAGAGTGGTGAAAAAAGTTTAGGGGAAGTGAGTTTTAAGTTGCAGAATAATCGCTGGCCACCTACAGAGGAAGAAAAAAGAGCTCGAGATAAAGAATTTGTTGTAGAAACACCGACAGCTTTAATTGCGGATCCAACTAGTTTAGAGCTATTTACTCGGGAAGAGCTAGAGAAGCTGATTCCAGTCGCTGAACAACAATGGATTGACTGGAAAGGTAAATTACCGGATGATTATGTATCACCGTTAAAAGAAATTTAAATTGCTTGTGTGGTGTTGGAGCTGGTAACCAAATTCCTGATATTGAAACCTGATATTGAAATGACATCAGACTTTAAAGTGATGAGATTTTATCAAGAACAATTCAAGAAACTCTCAGCCCTTGTCCTAGCATACGCTGTCATTCGGCAATTTGGAGAGAAATTATTAGATACCCGAATTCCAGCTGGCCTCCGTCGGGAAGCCTTTACCTTTGCGGATGAAGTAGGCTCCCTGTCTGCCTTTAGTGATGAGAGCAAGACTCTGCGTGAGGTGATGCAGTTCTCAAGTAAACATGCGGATGATGTGGTTGTTCCAAAAGTTTTAGATGGATACACGGAACTATCGGAATTTATGGATAAAGTAGCTAAGAGTGATATTCCATTGGATGAAAAAGTTAAGAAATTACATCAAGCTTTTGATAATCTAGCTAATAAAGCAGATATTAATGTTCCAAGCGACTCACAATATCTAAGAGGTTTTACTGATTGGGGAACACCAGATTATGATTGGCCACCTAAATTGGGGTATCAGGAGGATACGATAGAAGCGATTACTCGTGAGTCTGGGTTGCCAGAGTTATGGGATCGGTACGGTCACATGGGTGGTGGAAACTTTTCAGATGTTCCGTCGACAGGTCCTTATTCTTATGGGGAGAGGGCTATCCCATATGTAGAAAATCCGGAAGCATACCATACTGGTATATTTAACAGAGAGACATATTTCGATAAGATTGATGCCATTAAAGATGGTGATTTGAATAAGTTAAATCAAATTCTTGAGAGGGAAGGAATAGAAGGTTTAAGTCAACTAGAGTTGAGTGAATTTAAGACAAAATATAATAGTTTTATTCAGAACACATATTCTAATGTTGGAGGAAATATAAAAGATTATACTTACGGTATTCATGGTAAAGCTGCACCATGGGGGGATATGATTGGTGGTGCAGAACAGATTGTGACACCATTTAGCGGTCAAGATATGCTTGATTTAGGTATAATGATTCAAAGGAGATAAACATGGATTTTAAGGAACAAATTCAGGAATTACAACAGCAACTACCATCACAGAGACAGTTGTTGATTGGTAATGCACCCATCCCTTATGCAAAAGGTATTTATTTTGATAGTGATATAAAAAAATGGTGCATATATGAAAATGGTGAAAGAATAGGTGTGCCGGGAAACCAATTAATTTTATGGAGAACAGACACTGAAGAGGAAATTAAGAAAATATTTATTGAATCTGTAAAATCTGAAATAAAGAGGTATCAAAGTTCAAAAATGCGATAACTCAACCCGAATAGAAGCAGAGGTTCAGCATGAATAAAGATGAATTTGTTAAATTATTACCAATTTTACAAAAAAAAATAGGTTCAGTAGAAAAAATAGTAGTTGGTGCCATTGGAGGACCGTATTCGAAAGGCTGTTTTTTCGAAGAGGAAGAGAAAAAGTGGAAAGTATACGAATATGATGAAAAAAAATGTCGCATACGATTGGAAACTACTAATGAATTAGAAGCTTTTGAAACATTATATTCTCTGGTAATCTTTAGAATTGAAACATTAGAACGGCTAAGGAAGCGCAAGTTATTATAGTGATTTTTTAGAAATTTAAAAGATTTTTGATGATCTCTTTTTACTTGTCATTTTGATTATGAGAAGCAGGAAGCCCAAATCCATTACAATCAACTAGAACAGCTCTTTTCGATAACCGACTTACAAGATTTCATGGGGATTGTCGACAGTGTCTAC
>NZ_JBUEQR010000122.1:0-2507 GCF_054968985.1 Streptococcus sp. 1F3
GGTAAGATGGCTAAGGGGACGAAGCTTGGAGCTAAGGCAGCTGAGATGATTGGCTTAGCCAAAAGCAGTACCAAGGCAAGGCTCCTCGCAACTGTCGAAAAGTGGGGCTCAAAGGTTGACAATATCCTAGCTAAGAGCAATCCTGTCATTCGTCAATTTGGGGAGAAATTATTAGATACCCGAATTCCAGCTGGCCTCCGTCGGGAAGCACTTTCCTTTGCGGATGAAGTAGGCTCACTGTCTGCCTTTAGCGTTGAGAGCAAGACGCTGCGTGAGGTGATGAACTTCTCTAGTAAACATGTGGATGAGGTGGCAAGAACGGCAGAGAAGACCTTTGATAAAGAACGGATTCTTGAAAATCTTAAACAAAGCCGACTGGCAAGAGAGAGTTCGAATTTTGATGACTACCTCCGTAAAGACTATGCCTTACAAGGTAAGTATTTTGCGGAGAGAGTAGAACTTCCAAATGGGAAACGAGGATATTTATCGGCAGATATTATTGATGGGAAACCTGTACCTGTGCGTTCAAGAAGTTTTGTAGATGCGGAAGGTCGAATCAAATGGCCGAATGCGGATGGCTTTGTGACAGACAGTGCTGGTAATCCTATCACGCAACCTGCCAATCTAAAAGCGGGTCAAGTGATTGACCGATACGGAGGCAATGGCGGTCGCTTTACCAGTCCGCTTGAAAATGGGGAAATGTTGCCTTATACTAGCCGTGGATTGCCTTATCCAGAAGGCTATCAACCCTACCACCAATATGAGGTGGTGAAGGATATTACAAGGGAAAATATAGAAGAAGCATTTTATAAGCTATCAGATATTGATAAAATAGAGTTAAGTGATGCTATGAAAAAGTTTGATTTTACATTGGAGGATATTGCAAATCCACAGAAAGGTCAAATAGCTAAAGTGTTTGGTCAAGGTGGAGGTGTTCAAATTAAATTGGGAACATCGGTTGATTGGTATGAGATATTAGGTTTATTAAAAGAGGTGGAATGATGTCACATATAGATAAAGAAAGACAAGATTTGTTATTAGAAATTCAAGAATTAGGTTATGAAAGTCTGAGATATTCTATCTTTAACGACCACAGACCAGGTGAGTGGGAAGTAAGAATTGACTTTGATAATGAACTTAATCTCTATTTAGTATATGCTACGATGGATAGAGCTAGCTATAATAAAAAAATAGAATTCGATAATTTTAAAGACGCTAAGGCCTGTTTTATGGAAAAATTAGAACTTACTGTTAAAATGAATCGAGCATCTGTAAGAAGGGGGAGAACACCAGAGTACTCTTCACCACTGTGGGATAAAGCAGATGCCTGATATTGAAGTTATGAATAACTTTGTAGAACAAGAAATAAAGATGAAAGACTATCAAAATATAGGAATCTAATAGATGTCTTAGCTAATGTAAAAAAGAACAAATTGCTAAAGTATTTGGACAAGGCGGTGGAACTCAGATACAGTTTAGAACGAGCGTTAGTGTTTATGAACTACTTGGTTTATTAAAGGAGATTGCGTAAATGGACGAAAAAAATATTTTGAAATGGAAGAACGCTATCGAAGATGAAATCAAAAAATGCAATTTTGATAGCTTACATTACGTCCTATTTGATGAAAATAAACGACTTCCTTAGGCATTTCATATTTATCAGAAAAATGGGAAATTTTATGTTGATGGGAAAGACGAACGATCATATATCATTGGACATAGTAAAGAGTATGGTGATTTTGAAAGTGCAAAACAAGATTTTTTTGAAAAATTAGCACTTGTTATAGAATCTAATAAACTGAATATACAGTTAGGATTGCCTTCAGAATATCCATCACCACTATGGGATAAAGCAGATGCCTGACTATGATAATCCAATAGAGGCCTTAGAATGTGTTTAATGTAGGATAATTTTCAAAATGTTACTGAAGAGAGAACCAATCAGGGAATGAACATTCTTAAGCAGTTGTATTTCAGGAATATCTCTCAAAAAACCTTTTGAAGGCTATAGTGACGAGTGGGAAAGTCAGTTCACAGAGGATATTTTGCGGGCTACACAGCTTTCCCAGCAACAAGTCTCAACTGCTTTTATGCGTAGTGAAGATTTTGTCCGGTATTACGAACCCTATTTGCACAGGGAGGATGACTAATGGGATTTTATGTGGATACCGCAGAACTTCAGAAAGCACAAGAAGCCTATATGAAGATGGTGTCAACTGCCCAGAGTCAGCTAGATACTGCGAAAAGTGGGATGAATGCCATCATCACCAGCAACTCCATGTATGGGGAAGTTGGGACAGCGATTACGAATGAAATCAATCATGTCCATAACCCTGTAATCGTTGGCTTAAAGAATGGCTTAGAATTTCTAGGTTCTGAGTTTTCCAAGACGATTACGGACTTCCAGAATGTTGTTGAAGAAACTTCTACAACAGCAGTTCTGGCAGAGGAGACTTTGGATGATGCGGTCAAAAAATTGGATGAGGCAGACGAACAACACAAGACCA
>NZ_JBUEQR010000123.1:0-14965 GCF_054968985.1 Streptococcus sp. 1F3
AAGTCATGGAGTTACTACCAAAATATAACTCGGTGACAGAATGTCTGAATAATGTTTTTTAAAGCGAAATGACTATAAAAGTTAAACTAAATGAGTATACTTCATCTTTTTCTAGCATTTTTATTGAGTATAAGCCTAAAAAAGAGAAGCTCAATTTGCTCCTCTCTAGGTATTCGTTTTGCATCCATCCACTACAGTTGACAAAGAGTTGTGATTTTATAGAAATCGATTTCTCTTATTCTTGTCTTCTTATCTTCCCATGAGCTTTTTTAGCAAGCCCAAGAATTTGGCTTTGAATGGGTTGGGGGAATAGTGGAAGGTTCCCATCAGACGGATTACAGAGCCATTAAAGTTTTGTTTGAAACGCAAGACTCCATCTGAACCATCAAAGAGGCCGCTAATACCAAGGAAGTTATACGTAGGAACGTGGGCTTCAATGGCTTGGAGCATGGCAGTGTACTGTAAAAGGAAAGGCGCTGCTAACTTTTGAAACTCGGCAGCTGACCCACCGAATAAGTAGATGACTTCTGTTGAAAGGTAAATCATGAGCCCTCCTGCTAGTGGAACGGTTTTTTCTCCGTAGCGTTCTGCAAAAGGTTCCAGCAAAGCGATTGCTCTTTCGATACTGGTCTTTTCTTGCTTATTGCTAGCACGCGGAAGATCTGCTTGGAGCTTTTGGATTGCCTTGCTAAATTGGATCTCAGCAATCAGAAATGCTGTCTTGGTTTGAAAACTATCAAAAAACTGTTGATAATATGATAGATCCTTACTTGAAAACCCTTGTCTTTGTCCCGTTTCTTGTACGAGCTGGGTAAAGGTAGCTAATTCATGGCGCTCAAGTGCTCGAATGCTGATACCGAGCTGTCTGGCTTTTTTGATGTTGCGCTGACTATTTTTATTAAAGGAGGTCAATACATTCTGACTATCAAGGTTTGAAAGGTCCTTGATATAGTGCCAACTAGGCTCTCCGTCTGGATAGCCTGTCTGGAGACCATCAAATTGATAGCCCAAGTCTGTCAAGGTCGCAATCAAATCCGTCCTTTCTGGACTGGTTGCTCCTCCATAGCTGTCAAACTGCTGGTAAATATCATAGGGCTTAATGACCAGTTCTAAAGCACCTTTTTCCTTAGCGTAGACTTGTAGAGCTTGATAGAAAGGCTTGATATAGGTCGAATCCGAAAGGACAGGACCTGCATTGACCTCCAGATGGAGCCCACCTGTCATCTTTAGCATATAGACAAGGGCTGAGATAGCTAGTTCTCCCGTAGCAGTGCGATAGCCTACATAGTCGATGCTTGCGCCACGTTTGGCTAGCAGGTCTGCCATTTCAGGAGTTTGCATAAAGGAGAGCCGAGCTGCCTGGCTTGTATGAGCGCTAAATTCTTCTTTTGTCAGGATTGTAAACGACATGTATCTCCTTTCTAGGAATGTTTATTCCGCATTTTTTTACGAAGGTTATAAGCAAGTTGAAAAAGGGGTGAGAGGGGAGAAGTAGCTAGATCAAATTCACCGATATATTCTTCAATCATTGGATTAAAATTGGACTTGAATTTTGTTAAGCCATCATCGAGGCTACCTTCCACCCCTCCCATATTTGCCCAGACAATTCCAGCCTTAAAGGCATCATGAAAGACAGCAGGATATAGAGAATACTGGGGATAAAATTTTCGGAAATCATCGTTCATTCCTGCGTAAAGCATCTCCATGACATTGCCAAAGCGGATAGATAAAATTCCTGCAATCACAACTTCTTGAGGGTATACGGTCGCAAATTCTTCAAATTCCTTGATGTATTTCTCAACAGATGCCTTTTGCTGGTTGAGCTTGGTCAAGCGTTTTTTCTGGTGAGCTTGAGTTGCAGCTAGTTCTGTTTCAATGTTAGCCAACTGTTCCTTATATTCTGCTAGTCGTTTTGTGATATTGACCTTGGCTAAATGAAGATACAAATCATCTTGGTAGATGTCTGCCATTTTTTTGAAGTAGTCATAATTTCGGAGAGAAACTCCCTTGCGTGACTCAGTTAGGGCAACGACTGTAGCAAATTCTTTCAAATCGGCACTGGTACCACGGTAACTGATGACACCACGCGTTTGAGCATCTTTCATCAAGCGTTTAGTGTGTTTGGGAAAGGTATCTACAATCTGCTCAGTCGTATAGACATTGGCTTGAAAGCGAGGCTGAATACTATCTTGAATTTGAAGTGTGCGCCCACCCCAAGTAGCCCCTGCGGAGGTCAGAGAGTTGATTGCAGTCAAGGTTTCTGCTTTTTCGTCAACTGTTTCACCAATGTGATATTGCCTTAAATGGAGATTGGGATCAAATTTGATAAAGACGGCTCGGTGTTTTTTAGCAATCTGTTTGAGGGACTCTAAAACGAAATGAACCAATGCTTGATCGGCATAATCCATGATGGGTCCACGTGGGATATAGATCATGGTCCAGCCCAATGGAAGCGGTTGGATGAGGATAGAAGCAACGGCAACAAGCGTCTGGTCTTGATAAAAACCAAGGCGCTCATTTCCCCAGTTGTCCTTTACCTTGGCCCAAGAGCTACTCTGCAAGAGGTTATTTTGCGGGTGCTGTTTGACAAAATGGTCATGTTCTTCTGCGGAAATACCTGTTTTGTATGTGTACATTATTTTAATACCCACTCTCTAATAGCGTATGCAACCCCATCTTCGTCATTTGACTTGGTAATGTAGGTTGCTATTTTTTTGATGTCAGGACTAGCATTTTCCATTACAACAGCCGTCCCCACAACTTCTAGCATGGAGCGGTCATTTTCTTGATCCCCTATGGCCATGGTTTGATCCATGGTCAATCCTAGTAAGGTACTGAGCTGTCTAATCGCTTCGCCTTTATTGACAGTTTTAGGTGTTACTTCCAGATAGAAAGGAGCTGATTTAGCAACATTGAAGCCTTGCATAAGAGTATCTGGAATATGGGGAATAGCAGTATCTAGCTTTTCAGGCTCGTCAACGAGCATGATCTTGATAATGTCCTTATCAGCCATTTCTTCTGGTGTCCGATAAAAGACTGGTGAGTGAACGAGCTGGGCTTCATATACAGTATATTTTCCGATGTTGCGGTTAGCTGTGTAGAGACCGTCCTTTAAACTTGCATGCATCGGAAGTCCTAGTTTGCGAGATAGATATTCCCATTCGAGGTAGTCTGTATAGCTCAAGCCCTCTTTGAGGATCTCTTTTTCTGTTGCTGTTTCTTGAACCAGTCCACCGTTAAAGGTGATGACATAGTCTCCTTGGTCTAAGAGATTTAGTTCTGTTAAAATATGCTTGACACCAGAGATCGGCCGTCCAGTTGCGATGACAATTTTAACTCCTGCTTGTTTGGCTTCTTGAATAGCTTGGTAAACTTCGGGAGTGATTTCATGCTTACTGTTTAAGAGAGTGCCATCAATGTCAATGGCTATCAGTTTAATGTTCATCAGATTCTCCATAAATAAATTGATCGTTGTGGATATGGCTCAAAAAAGTGGCATTTTGTGGGGCAAAGATTCCCGTTTCATTTAGCATTTCTTTCGGAAAATAGAAGCGACTATCACCGTGAACCGTTCCTGCTAGAGAATGGACAATAGGAGAGAGTTGGGACAGCTCAATCAGGCTTCCGTCCTTGCGAACCATTTCAATCTGGGTCCGTTTTTTCTTGGCATTCGGTCGATAAATGTCATAGGGTAGATCAAAATTATGATGGATAGCCGTATAGTAGCTAGGCTCAAAGCCGACCTGGTTGACGATAGCTTCTAAGATTGACAGATGTGCCTCTGTTTGAGTATCAAAGGTAATCGATTTAAAGACCTTCCGGTTTATATAGCGTTGGGCCAAGTCAGATAAAATCTTGTCTGGACCATCGATCCAGGATTGGAAGTAGGTATTCATCACGCCGTCATCAAGTGCCAGATAGTCTTTTAAAGTAAATCGTTGTTCAAAGAAGGGAATTAGGCGGGGAGAGGAGCGTTTAAAGAAATCTTGCTGGTCTTGATAAAGAACCTTTGCTCGTTTGAGAAGGTTTTGCAATAAGACCTCCATAGAACGGCTCGCAGGGTGAAAGTAGACCTGCATGTACATTTGATACCGACTAAGGACATAGTCTTCCACCGCATGCATGCCAGATTCTGTAAAAGCAATCCCGTTTTCCGTTGGACGAATCACTCGTAAAATTCGAGCGAGATCAAACTGTCCATAATTGGTTCCTGTAAAGTAAGAGTCACGGAGAAGATAATCCATGCGATCGACATCAATCTGACTGGAAATCAGTTGGACCACCTGCTTGTTCGGATAGGTGTGGCGGATAACACTCGCTACCTTTTCAGGAAAATCAGGGGCAATTTGTCCTAGTACATGATTGATTTCTGTACCCTTGTTCGTAATAATCTGGCAGGTCATCTCCTCATGGTCAGTATCAAATAAACGCTCAAAGGTATGTGAATAGGCTCCATGTCCGACATCGTGTAGCAGGGCAGTAACCATGGCTAAGAGGGAGTCGTGGCAGTCCCAGATACCTGCGTATTTGCTTTCAAAGGTGGAGACAATTTGCCGAGCGATTTCATAAGCGCCGAGGCAATGCGAAAAGCGGCTATGCTCACCACCATGAAAGGTATAGGATGTTGTCCCTAACTGCTTGATGCGACGTAGCCGTTGAAATTCTTTCGTATTGATTAGCTTGTAGATCCACTCATTATCGACAAGAACATAATTATGAACAGGATCACGAAATACTTTTTCATTCATTCTTTCATTATATCAAAAAAACAAGGATTGTGCTTTCGTAAACTATGTGATGATTTTAGGTCAAATAGTTTACGAAAATGGGGTTTCATATTATAATAGAACCTATGACAAATCAGATCATATTACACCTTATTCAAGTCCTATTGTTAGGGCTGATTTTGTGGATAGCATGGACTATCTTTTCTTATGCTAAAAAATATAAGATTAACTTGAGAGAACGTTTTTGGACGGGTTTTGCTATCGGCTTCATCACCGATTTGCTGGATACCTTGGGAATTGGGACCTTTGCGACCACGACGACCCTGTTTAAGGCGACCAAGTTAGTGGGGGATGATCGAAAGATTCCTGCGACCATGACAACGGCTCACATCATTCCTGTTTTGGTAGAAGCCCTGCTGTTTATAACCATTGTTCGAGTTGATGTACTAACCTTGGTAGCGATGGCGACAGCAGCTTTTTCTGGTGCTTTTGTCGGAGCGAGGGTCACCCAGCATTGGAATACGAAAAAAGTTCAGCGGATTTTAGGAATGTTGCTCGTTATTGCGGCCTTGTTTATGGTTTATCGCATGGTGACCAATCCTGGAGCGGACTTGACCAATGATGTACGAGGCTTATCAGGTTGGAAATTGTTGCTTGGAATTGTTTTTGATTTTATTGTTGGTATGTTGATGAGTATGGGGTTGGGAAATTATGCGCCAGAGTTGATTTTCTTTTCACTCATGGGGATCAGCCCAGCTATTGCCCTACCTGTCATGATGGTTAATGCCGCCATGATTATGACGGCAGGAGCCAAGCAATTTATCAAGTCGGGTCGGGTCCATTGGCCTGGAGTGCTTGGGATCATTATTGGTGGGGTCTTTGGGGTCTTAATAGCTGCTAAGTTTTTGACCAGTTTAGATGTGAATAATCTCAAAATACTGGTGGTCTTTATTGCTTCTTATACGGGCTTGTCCCTGTTACGCTCATCGCTTGTGTCACAGATGAAGGAGAAAAAATGAAGCTAATCATCCAAAATGAAATTGAACTTGACGGTGAAATGGAAGTCGTGGAGGTCATCCACGATGTCAAGGTCGTCGAAAAGGCTGGTTTTCTCTACCTGAGCTACCAAAATGAGGAAGGGGAAGGTGTGGTTTTGAAAATCAGTGACAAGGACTGTACCATGACCCGTTTTTCGAATCCTAAGTCGGTCATGAGGTTTGTTAATGAGGAAAAAACGCTGACACAGATTGCGACCCCTGTCGGGATTCAAACCCTCCATGTGGTGACAGAGAGATACCAAAAAGAGAACAAGCAAGTAAGGATTGACTACGCCCTCCAAATTCCGCAGACAGGGCAAGATTTAGCCCGCTATCATTTGAGGATAAAATGGGGGAGCTTCTAGAAAAAATCCTTGCAAAAGGGATGGATATTTGCTATAATGTTCATATATCAAGGGAGTAGCTGACGGAAGTATCCGTTACAAGGTCGTCAATCCGAAAGAAATTTCCGGCCTTGTATGAAATAGCGAGACTTGTTTGAATAAAACAAGTCTCTTTTTGTGTTTTCAAAAAGGGACAAGAAGGAGAAAAACATGTCAACAGAACAAAAGCGCCATGCTTTTTACACCCAAGATGCAGATCTTGTTTTGCGTGAGTTAGACGCAAACGAGCAAGGGTTGTCTAGTAGTGAAGCAAAGAAACGTCTTGAAACGTATGGTCGCAATGAACTAGAGGAGGGGGAAAAACGGTCTCTCTTCATCAAATTTTTAGACCAATTTAAGGATATGATGATTATCATCTTGCTGATTGCTGCCATTCTCTCTGTCGTAACATCTGGTGGTGAGGATATTGCAGATGCTCTTATCATTTTGGCTGTGGTTATCATCAATGCTATCTTTGGTGTCTATCAAGAAGGCAAGGCAGAAGAAGCCATTGAAGCGCTTAAGTCCATGTCTAGTCCAGCTGCACGTGTCTTGCGTGACGGTCATATGACAGAGATTGATTCTAAAGATTTGGTACCAGGAGATATCGTCAGTCTTGAGGCGGGAGATGTTGTGCCAGCAGACATGCGATTGCTTGAAGCTAATTCCTTAAAAATTGAAGAAGCAGCGTTGACTGGGGAATCCGTTCCTGTTGAAAAGGATGTCCGCGTGACCTTGGTAGAAGATGCAGGAATCGGAGACCGTGTCAATATGGCCTTCCAAAATTCCAATGTGACCTATGGTCGTGGACTTGGTGTAGTGGTGAATACCGGTATGTTTACAGAGGTCGGGCATATCGCAGGTATGCTTCAGGAAGCCGATGAGACCGATACACCACTCAAGCAAAATTTAAATAACCTATCTAAAGTATTGACCTACGTGATTTTGGTCATTGCAGCAATTACCTTTGCTGTTGCAGTCTTTGTTCGAGGCGAGCATCCGTTGAAGGGGTTATTGACCTCGGTTGCTCTTGCAGTAGCAGCGATTCCAGAGGGCTTACCTGCGATTGTAACGATTGTCTTGTCACTCGGTACGCAAGTGCTTGCCAAGCGGAATTCGATTGTCCGTAAATTGCCAGCAGTAGAGACGCTCGGCTCTACTGAGATTATCGCATCTGATAAGACAGGTACTTTGACCATGAATAAGATGACCGTGGAAAAAGTATATTACAATGGGCGCTTGGTTGAAGCCGAAGAAGCCATTGAAGCAGGGCTAGATTTGCCCCTTCTTGGTGCAGTCGTTCTTGCTAACGATACGAAGATTGATGCAGATGGCAAGCTAATTGGTGATCCGACAGAGACAGCCTTTGTCCAATATGCCCTTGATAAAGACTATGATGTCAAAGCCTTTTTAGCCCAATATCCTCGTGTGGCAGAGTTGCCATTTGATTCAGATCGCAAGCTCATGTCAACGGTTCACCCATTGCCAGATGGCAAATTCTTTGTGGCAGTCAAAGGTGCACCAGACCAGCTCTTGAGTCGCTCCATTATGGTAGATGTAGCTGGTTCGGTTAGTCCAATTACAGATGAAGCAGTAGCCGCTATTCAAACCCATAATTCTGAACTAGCTCACCAAGCCCTTCGTGTCCTTGCAGGTGCTTATAAGATTATCGACAGCATTCCAGAAGAAATCACAACAGAAACGCTTGAGAGCGACTTGATTTTCGCTGGTTTGATTGGGATGATTGACCCTGAACGTGCAGAAGCTGCAGAAGCTGTCCGCGTAGCAAAAGAAGCAGGAATCCGTCCGATTATGATTACAGGTGACCACCAGGATACGGCAGAAGCGATTGCGAAACGCCTTGGAATTATTGACGCTAGTGACACCGAAGGTCACGTCTTGACAGGAGCTGAATTGAACAGTTTATCGGACGAAGAATTTGAAAAAGTTGTCGGTCAGTACTCAGTCTATGCACGCGTATCACCTGAACATAAGGTGAGGATTGTTAAAGCATGGCAAAACCAAGGGAAGGTTGTCGCCATGACAGGAGATGGTGTCAATGATGCACCAGCTCTCAAGACAGCGGACATCGGTATCGGTATGGGAATTACAGGTACGGAGGTTTCAAAAGGTGCCTCTGACATGGTTCTTGCTGATGATAACTTTGCAACCATTATCGTAGCTGTTGAGGAAGGACGGAAGGTCTTCTCCAATATCCAAAAAACCATTCAATACCTTCTTTCAGCCAATACTGCTGAGGTCTTGACCATTTTCCTTGCAACCCTTTTGGGTTGGGATGTTCTCCAGCCAGTGCATCTCTTGTGGATTAACTTAGTAACGGATACCTTCCCAGCCATTGCGCTCGGTGTTGAACCAGCCGAGCCTGGCGTTATGAGCCACAAGCCTCGTGGACGTAAGTCTAGTTTCTTCTCAGGTGGTGTGATGAGTTCGATTATTTATCAAGGCTTCCTACAAGCTGCCTTGGTACTTGGAGTGTATGGTTATGCGATTGTCAATCCAGTTCATATGGCTGATGAGGCGGTTCATGCAGATGCGCTTACGATGGCCTTTGCAACGCTTGGTTTAATCCAGCTCTTCCATGCTTATAATGTTAAGTCTGTTTATCAGTCTATTTTGACGGTTGGTCCATTTAAGTCTAAGACCTTTAACTGGTCTATCCTTGTATCCTTTATTCTCTTAGCGGCAACGATTGTGATTGAGCCGTTAGAAGCCATTTTCCATGTAACTCGTTTGGACCTTAGCCAATGGGCGGTTGTCCTAATCGGAAGTTTCTCAATGATTATTCTGGTAGAAATCATCAAGTTCGTTCAACGGAAATTAGGGATGGATAAAAATGCGATTTAATTGCGCTTTACCCTTAGCTGCCGAAAGGCAGCTATTTTCAAACGAAAATACTATAAATAGGGTATTCTCTGTAGACAATAGGTATGCAAAAGTGATAGAATGGTAAGGAACAAATGTAAAAAAAAGACACACTTTATTTTTCGATATGTTAGGAGATGAAAACGATGAATTATGCGCAAACTTTTTTAATGGCTAATATGAATGCCTTTCCCTCTGAAACCTTGCCTGTTATCAAAGGGGAACTCGATCAGTTGGATGAAGAATCGTTCACATTGCTATTGATGACAGATCTCAAAAATCCAATTACAGCTCTGCTATTTGCTATCTTTCTTGGAGAATTTGGAATAGATCGTTTTTATACGGGTAATAAAGAATTAGGAATTGCCAAGCTTGTTTTAACGATTATTGGCTGTGTAACCGTATTTTTTGTAATTGGTTTTTTTCTTTTGCTCGGTGTCTACATCTGGAAATTAGTTGATTGTTTCTTGATTATGAGAGCTTGCAAGCAGGCAAATTTTGAACGCTTCATGTGGCGAATCAATCAAGTAAAAACGATTCAGCAAACACGTGCTAAATCAACTTCTACTGCGACCGAGTCAGCTCCTGAAAGTGTGGCAGTAGAGGGGGTGTCAACTACATCAGAACCAGTACCTGAGAGTGAAGCAGTAGAGGAGATGTCAACTGCATCAGAATCAGTGTCTGAAAGTGTAGAAGTAGGAGAGTTAGACGAGTAAGGGGGGGTAGAATGGAAGAGGACAAAAGCCAGTAGATGAGAAATAGTTTATTTCCAGAGCTTATGGGCTGATGATAAGAGGCTTTACAAATAGGCAAAATTATATTATGATAAAGAACAGCTTATTTTAGAGAGGAGATTCTATGTCAACATTTTCAGATTCTTATATTGCAGCCAATGCCAGCAATTTCCCGGCAGAGGCGATTCCTGTCCTACGCCAGCGTCTAGAGGCCTTAGATGAGTCTCAGACCTCGTATGTCCTTGCGACAGAGTTAAAAAGTCCAACAACTGCCTTGATTTTTTCAATCTTACTCGGTGGTTTTGGTGCAGATCGTTTTTATATCGGTCAACTTGGACTTGGTTTTGCTAAGTTGTGCTTGTCATGGTTGACATTTGGGATTTGGCCATTCGTCGATTGGTTCTTGATTATGGCAGCAACTAAGCGTGCTAATCTTGAGAAAATCAACACGGCTCTGGTCGCAGCTTCTTACAGTCATTTATAATAATCAATAGGGGGGACAAGTGTTTCTCCTTTTTTTGTAAATAATCTGTAACATGGGAGTAGATTTTTGTCATCAATGCGTAAGGTTTTTGAGGTGATTTTTTGATATAATGATAAAATGTTTGTAAAGGAGGAAGAAAGGTGCAGTCTCGTAAAATGACGTTTTTTTTATTTGGAATTTATCTCTTATTTCTGACATGGATTATTCTGTTTAAATTAGATGTATTTTCCACCATCCAGATAGCTTACTATAACTCATTGGGGCGTAGCATCAACCTGATCCCCTTTGCTGGGACAGCTGTCTATGACGGGGTATTGGATTATCAAGAAATTGGCTTAAATATTCTTTGTTTCATTCCCTTTGGGATTTATATGGAGATGTTGGATAAAAATGCGACCTGGGTTAAAAATTTGTTCCTCATTTTGGCAGTTAGTTTTACCTATGAAGCGGTACAATACATCTTTCAGATTGGTGTTGCAGATATTACTGATATCCTTGCAAATGGCTTTGGTGGCGCAATTGGGATCAATATCATGTATGTTCTAACCAGTATCTGGCATGAAAAAGCCTATGAAGGGGTCAATAAAATCGCTCTTTTCTCGACAATCATCGTAGCAATCCTACTTTTGCTCATGTAGATATTGCAAACTTTCCTATTTTTGTTACAATAAAAGAAATGAATCTAAAAGAACAAATTATCGCACTATCGAAGGAAATCGGGATTTCAAAGATTGGGTTTACGACAGCAGATGATTTTACTTATTTGGAGAAATCCCTGCGATTGGCAGTTGAAGAAGGACGGACTTCTGGCTTTGAACACAAACAGATTGAGGAACGCATCAAGCCGAAGTTAAGCCTTGCTTCTGCTAAGACCCTTATCTCTATTGCAGTTGCCTATCCGCGTAGGCTCCCGCAAAGACCACAGAAAACCCAGTATAAACGGGGCAAGATTACGCCCAACTCATGGGGACTTGATTATCATTACATCTTACAGGATAAGCTAGAACGTCTAGCACGTGGCATTGAAGAATTGACGGCTGATTTTGAGTATAAGGGAATGGTGGATACAGGAGCCTTGGTTGATACAGCAGTCGCAAGGCGGGCAGGAATTGGTTTTATCGGAAAAAATGGTCTCGTAATCTCAAAAGAATTTGGTTCCTACATGTTTCTAGGTGAATTGATTACCAATTTAGAGCTAGAGCCTGACCAGCCAGTGGACTATGACTGCGGTGAGTGCAATCGCTGTGTTATTACCTGTCCGACCTCTTGTTTGCTTGGGGACGGGACGATGAATGCAAGGCGCTGTTTATCCTTTCAGACCCAGGATAAGGGAATGATGGATCTTGAGTTTCGGAAAAAAATAAAGACGGTTATCTATGGCTGTGACATCTGCCAGATTTGCTGTCCTTATAATAAGGGAATTGATAGTCCGCCAGTTGTGGACATTGATCCAGATTTAGCAGAGCCAGAGTTAATTCCATTTTTGGATCTCTCAAATGGTCAATTCAAGGAAAAATTTGGCATGATTGCAGGTAGTTGGCGTGGAAAAAATATTCTTCAAAGGAATGCCATCATCGCCCTTGCAAATGCCAATGATCGCTCGAGCATTCCCAAATTACTGGAAATTATCGATAAGAAGCAAAATCCCATTCATATGGCAACGGCTATCTGGGCACTTCGTCAGCTGGTGAAGCAGCCCAATGAGGAGCTGGTTGTGTTTATAGAAGACATAAAGAGTGACCATCCAGATGTAGTAGCAGAGCGAGAGGCATTTCTATCATTCGCCAAAAAGCTACAAATGTGATATAATGAAAAGAATACAGAAAAACGAGGTGCCTATGGATATAGCAGAAATTCGTCAAAAAATAGAAGAGCTAGAAACCAAATTAAATTCATTTAGGGGGTCTCTTTGACCTAGAGGGTTTGGAAGAAGACATCGCGATCCTAGAAAATAAGATGACGGAGCCAGACTTTTGGAATGATAATCTAGCAGCTCAAAAGACATCGCAGGAGCTGAATGAGTTAAAAGCAACGTATCAGAATTTTCATCAGATGCTGGACTTACTAGATGAAGCAGGTATTCTGATGGAATTTCTAGCAGAAGATGACTCCGTCAAAGATGAGTTAGAAGAAACGCTACGAGAGTTGGATACTTTGATGACCAGCTACGAGTTAACCCTTCTTTTATCAGAGCCTTACGATAGCAATAATGCTATCTTGGAGATTCATCCGGGTTCGGGTGGAACAGAGGCTCAGGACTGGGGGGAAATGCTTTTACGTATGTATACACGTTTTGGCAATGCCAAAGGATTTAAGGTAGAAACCCTGGATTATCAAGCTGGGGATGAAGCAGGGATTAAGTCTGTTACTTTGAGTTTTACAGGTCCAAATGCTTACGGTTTATTCAAGTCTGAAATGGGTGTGCATCGCTTGGTGCGTATTTCACCATTTGATTCGGCTAAACGCCGCCACACCTCTTTTACATCAGTTGAGGTCATGCCAGAATTGGATGATACGATTGAAATTGAGATTCGAGATGACGAGATTAAAATGGATACTTTCCGTAGTGGAGGTGCTGGTGGACAGAACGTCAATAAGGTGTCAACAGGGGTTCGATTGACCCACATTCCGACAGGAATTGTCACTCAATCAACTGTTGATCGTACCCAGTATGGGAATCGGGACCGGGCTCTGAAGCTGTTGCAAGCAAAGCTCTATCAATTGGAGCAAGAGAAAAAGGCAGCTGAGGTTGATTCGCTTAAAGGAGATAAGAAAGAGATTACTTGGGGCAGTCAGATTCGTTCTTATGTCTTTACTCCTTATACCATGGTTAAAGACCATCGGACAGGCTATGAAGTCGCTCAGGTGGACAAGGTAATGGATGGGGATATCGAAGGATTTATTGATGCCTATCTCAAGTGGCGTATTAGCTAAAATAAAAAGAAAGGACTGTCTTAGACAGAATACCTTATGGGAATTATTGAAATGAAAGATGTTTCCAAGAAATATGGAAACGGAACAACAGCGCTACGAGGCGTGTCTGTAAATGTAGAACCAGGAGAATTTGCCTATATTGTAGGACCTTCTGGGGCGGGAAAATCAACCTTTATCAAGCTCTTGTATCGCGAGGAAAAATTGGATAAAGGATCGCTCAAGGTTGGAGCCTTTAATCTTGGGAAAATTAGGAAGAGAGATGTTCCAATGTTGCGCCGTAGTGTTGGGGTTGTCTTTCAAGATTATAAATTGCTTCCAAAGAAGACTGTTTTTGAAAACATTGCCTATGCCATGGAAGTAATTGGTGAAAAACCACGTGCTATCAAAAAGAGGGTTATGGAAGTCTTGGACTTGGTTGGTCTAAAGCATAAGATTCGCTCTTTTCCCAATGAACTATCAGGTGGTGAGCAACAGCGGATTGCTATTGCCCGTGCCATTGTCAATAATCCAAAAGTCTTGATTGCTGACGAGCCAACAGGAAATCTGGATCCTGAAAATTCATGGGAAATTATGAATCTATTGGAGCGGATTAACCTCCAAGGGACCACGATTTTAATGGCAACCCACAACAGCCAAATCGTAAATACACTTCGCCATCGCGTTATCGCAATCGAAGACGGTCGAGTGGTGCGTGATGAAGTAGAAGGAGAGTACGGATACGATGATTAGACGATTTTTTAGACATTTTATTGAGTCTTTAAAGAGCCTCAAACGAAATGGCTGGATGACGATTGCAGCCATCTCATCAGTGACGATTGTCTTGACTTTGGTTGGAATTTTCGCTTCTGTTATTTTAAATGCGACCAAGCTGACAGCTGATTTGACCAATAATGTCCGAATCAATGTCTACTTGCGTGCAAACTCAACAGATAATGCCCAAACCATTGTCAATGATCAAGGACAAACAGTTGAAAATCCTGACTACCAGTCCATCTATAACCAAATCCTTGCTTTAGAAAATGTCAAAAGTGTTGGTTATTCAAGCAAAGAAGAGCAATTAGAACATTTGACTGCTACTTTAGGTGAGACATGGAACCTCTTCAAAGGCGATGCAAATCCATTGTATGATGCTTACATCATTGAAACGACAGAACCCCAATATGTTAAGTCTGTTGGAGAAGAGATTGCCAAGATTGACGGCGTGACAGAAGTTCGTGATGGTGAGGTTGAAACGGAACGAATTTTCAAATTGAATAATATCGTCAAAACATGGGGATTTGCAGCAACAGGGCTCTTGCTTTTTACGGCAATCTTCTTGATTTCCAATACCATTCGGATTACCATTATTTCACGTAGCCGTGAAATTCAAATCATGCGCTTGGTAGGAGCTAAAAATAGCTATATTCGTGGACCATTCTTGCTAGAGGGAGCTTGGGTAGGCTTACTCGGTGCCATCTTACCGTCTGCTTTAGTCTACTTTGCTTATCAGATGCTCTATACATCTGTTAATGCGTCCCTAGCTTCACAAAACCTTTCTCTAATTAGTATGAATGTCTTTATCCCAGCGATGCTTGCCAGTCTATTTGTAGTGGGCATTGTCATCGGTGCTTTGGGATCTGTTATCTCGATGAGACGATTCTTAAAGATTTAAACAAATTCAAAAAAACAAGGCTCTTTGTCAACTGTAGTGGGTAGATGAAAAGCTAACACCTAGAGAGGACGAACTTGGTTCTCTCTTTCTTTACGTTTAAAGCAATCAAAATGCGTTTTTTAAAGTTTTCAA
>NZ_JBUEQR010000124.1:0-518 GCF_054968985.1 Streptococcus sp. 1F3
AAGTCATGGAGTTACTACCAAAATATAACTCGGTGACAGAATGTCTGAATAATGTTTTTTAAAGCGAAATGACTATAAAGTTTTCAAAGTTCCTGAATCCAAAGGCATTTCTTTTAATGACTTTGATGAGATTGTTGGTTGCCTCCGGTTTGGCGTTGGAATAAGGCAATTCCATGGCGTTTATAGTCAATCAGTTTTAAACCAGTAATGCAGTAATTATGGTATACTAAAGTTATGGCATATGATTTAGATTTTAGAAAACGAGTGATTTCGTTTGTTCAAGACGAAGGTCATACTCGCAAAGAAGCTTGTCAGCTCTTTAATATTAGCACAAACACTCTCTATTTATGGGAGCAACAGTTAAAACATCGTGGAACTTTGGCAGTTAAAAAGCGTTCTCCACGTCCTAGAAAATTGCCACTGGAGCAACTTCAGAAGTTTGTCTCAGAGCATCCAGATGCCTTTCTCCGTGAAATAGCGGAACATTTTGACTGCACACCGCAGTCTGTTTGGGCTGC
>NZ_JBUEQR010000125.1:0-7432 GCF_054968985.1 Streptococcus sp. 1F3
TTTCTCCGAACTTCTTTTGAGATTGTAGAAGGGTCTTTTCCTAGCTTAACAGCGATAGCCGAAAAGGGCTTAAGTTGTTCGATTCCTATTTGAATATCGTTTCGATCAGAGAGAGTAAGATGTTTGTTTTTCATTGTCAGTTACCAACTTGTCCCAAAGTAAGTTCTACCTTATTTTCTTGTCTCAGTCCAATTTCCAGTTTTTGTGACAGACTAGAACTTACTTTGAGAATTTACACACGATGAAAAGAAGCATTTAGCACATCATTCTTATTGAAAAATAAAGGAGTTTTTGCTACACTTAAGCTGGCAGTATTCATGATGGTCAAAGCTCATGGGATTGTACGTCTTTTGGTGTGCAATTTTCGAGGGTTTTGGCTCTTTTTGTGTAGATGTGGGGTTGTTACCTTATAGATGTTTGAGCAATATATGGATATCAGATTTTCGGAATTTGAGAGACAACTCTGATGAGGAACATGGCAATCTCCACCTTATACACGCATAATTATCCATGCATAAAAAGAAGATTGGACATCGCTTTACACAAGTTGACAGATTTGTAAACAAAGATATGTTTGTATCCATTTTTGAACCTACCTGCTAAATTGGTTACTGACAGACGTTAGATAGATTGGATTAAAGGAGATTGTGAGATGACAGGTAAATTTACAGAAGAATATGATGTGGTTGTAATTGGTGCAGGACATGCTGGTGTAGAAGCGGGGCTTGCATCTAGTCGGATGGGATGTAAAACCTTACTTGCAACCATCAATTTGGATATGCTAGCCTTTATGCCTTGTAATCCCTCCATTGGTGGTTCAGCCAAGGGAATTGTCGTTCGTGAAATTGACGCCCTCGGTGGTGAAATGGGGCGCAATATTGATAAGACCTACATTCAGATGAAGATGCTGAATACTGGGAAAGGACCTGCTGTACGAGCTTTACGCGCTCAAGCAGATAAGGCAAGATATTCACTAGAGATGAAGCGGACAGTTGAACGGCAGGAACATTTGACCCTTCGTCAGACCATGATTGATGAAATTTTGGTAGAAGAGAATCAGGTTATTGGTGTTCGGACTGCGACGAATCAGTATATTGCTGCAAAAGCAATTATTGTAACGACTGGGACGGCCCTGCGTGGTGAAATTATCATTGGTGATTTGAAATATTCGTCTGGTCCCAATAACAGTTTGGCTTCTGTTACTTTGGCGGATAATTTAAAGGAGCTAGGGCTTGAAATTGGGCGTTTTAAAACAGGAACTCCTCCTCGTGTCAATGCGCGAACCATTGACTATACCGCTACGGAAATTCAACCTGGAGATAAGAAGCCAAATCATTTTTCTTTCCTGTCAAAGGACGAAGATTATTTGAAACAGCAGATTCCATGCTGGTTAACCTATACCAATGCACGCAGTCATGAGATTATCCATCGTAATCTGCATCGTGCCCCCATGTTTTCAGGGGTAGTCAAGGGGGTGGGACCGCGCTATTGTCCGTCTATTGAGGATAAAATCGTGCGCTTTGCAGATAAGGAGCGACATCAACTATTCCTAGAGCCTGAAGGAAATAATACAGATGAAATCTATATTCAGGGGCTTTCGACCAGTCTTCCAGAAGATGTACAAAGGGATTTAGTTCATTCTATAAGAGGGCTTGAACATGCTGAGATGATGCGGACGGGTTATGCGATTGAATACGATATTGTGATGCCCCATCAATTACGAGCAACTCTTGAGACCAAGAAGATTTCGGGATTATTTACTGCAGGACAAACGAATGGGACCTCTGGCTATGAAGAAGCTGCTGGTCAGGGAATTGTCGCAGGAATAAATGCGGCACTTAAAGTACAAGGCAAACCAGAATTGATTCTGAAGCGTAGCGATGGCTACATCGGTGTTATGATTGATGATTTGGTGACGAAAGGAACGATTGAGCCCTATCGTCTTTTGACTAGTCGGGCAGAGTATCGCTTGATTTTGCGTCATGATAATGCAGATATGCGTTTAACAGAGATTGGGCGTCAGGTAGGTTTGGTTGATGATGAGCGGTATCAGCTCTTTCAGATTCACAAAAATCAATTTGAAAAGGAAATGGCGCGCCTGGATTCAATCAAATTGAAACCGGTCAAAGAAACCAATGAAAAGATTGTTGCCATGGGCTTTAAACCCTTAACAGATGCATTGACCGCCAAGGAATTTATGCGCAGACCGGGAGTGACCTATGCGGATGTGGTTCAATTTGTCGGGGTACCCACTGAAGAATTATCCGATAAAACGATTGAATTGATTGAGACTGAGGTCAAGTATGAAGGGTATATCACTAAGGCATTGGATCAGGTCGAGAAGATGAAGCGCATGGAAGAAAAACGCATTCCAACGGATATTGACTGGGATGATATTGATTCGATTGCGACAGAAGCTCGCCAGAAATTTAAGCTGATTTCTCCCGAAACAATCGGGCAAGCTAGCCGTATCTCTGGGGTCAATCCCGCAGATATATCCATCCTGATGGTTTATTTGGAGGGGCGTAGCCGTTCTATATCAAGGAATAAGATGAATAAAGACTGACATTGTGCTTTTACTTCAAACTAGGATGTAGGAATCAGTTGATACATACAAAAAGAAATAGCGCACGAAAGGAGTCTTAAAAGCTATCTCCTGCCGTAGTGGTATTCTAGACAATCAAAGCAGCTTATCCTCTTAAAAAATCAAAAGGATACTTCGTCAACTCGCCTTGGTGAATGCTCGTTCTACCTTGGGCTTCGATTATAAGGAAATGAGCGGTGCTACTCTCATTTCCAACCTTTCACAATTCTTCATTGTGAAAGCTAGTCTACTTTTGATTTTTATTGAGTATTAATAAGGATAGTAGGGCTAGTCTTAAATAACTGACATCACTTGTTCATTATAGGAGCTGTTTGATGCCTAGAAAATAGGGAGTTGTTGCAACTTGAATGAAAATAGGAACTAGCATTTTCAGTGCTTTTGTGGTAAAATGGCAAGCAGAGGTTAGTGATGAAAAAATTTCGATTTTCAACGGTTCATTTTGTGATGATTGGGATAATCTTCTTTGGCTTACTGGCAGTGATTCAAAGTGTCTATCCTAAGTCAACGATTACCTACTTATCTACATTCATAGCTTTCTTTTTGCTGATTTTACTCTTTATTTTTCAAAAGCATTCCTACGAAGTAAGTGAGGTAGAGCAAATTGAGTATTTAAATGATCAAGCGGACTCTGGCTTGATGCGCCTATTAGCACACATGCCAGTAGGGGTGATTAAAGTTCAGTTAGAACATAATCAAGTAGAATGGTTTAATCCTTATGCTGAACTTCTTTTTATCAAGGAAGATGGAGAATTTGATCAGCAGAGACTACGTGAAATCATTGATGCAGGCTTAGATGAGGATAGGACTTATGTTACGGTTGCTGACAAGCGATATGCCGTCTATGTTGATTTTGAGCAAGGCTTGTTTTACTTTTTTGATGCGTCAACGGAGTACTATGCTACTTCAAATCTAATCGGGAGTAGACCAGTCATTGGGATTATCTCGATTGATAATTACGACGAATTAGAAGATACCTACTCAGATTCTCAGATTAGTCAGGTGAATAGTTTCTTGGCTCAATTTGTGTCTGACTTTGCAAATGCAAACGGGATCTATTATCGCCGTGGAACCATGGATCGCTTTTATTTCTTCACAGACTATGCGGTTTTAAAAAGATTGATTGGAGATAAATTCTCGGTTATCAATCGTTTTCGTGAAGAAGCTAAACAGCTGGACTTGGCTTTGACCTTGAGTATGGGAATTGCCTACGGGGACAATAACCATCAGCAGATTGGTCAGATTGCCCTACAAAATCTCAACATGGCTGAGGTACGTGGTGGTGATCAGGTTGTTGTTAAAGAAAATGACGAGAGTAAGCAACCCCTCTTTTTCGGAGGTGGCTCTGCTTCATCGGTTAAGCGTACAAGAACTCGTACTCGTGCGATGATGACAGCTGTTTCTGATAAGCTAAAGACAGTTGATAAGGTATTTGTTGTCGGGCACCGAAATCTAGATATGGATGCCTTGGGTTCTGCTGTCGGTATGCAATATTTTGCGCAAAATATCATGAACAATGCCTATACTGTCTACAATGAAAAGGAGATGGGACCAGATATTCAACGTGCGGTTCAGAAACTGGTCCAAGAAAATTGCTCCAATTTAATAACGATTGAAGAGGCGAAAAAGCAGGTAACAGCGCAATCGCTCCTCATCATGGTGGATCACTCCAAGATTGGCTTGACCTTGTCGAAAGAATTTTATGAGCTATTCCATCAGGTAGTTGTGGTTGACCACCATCGTCGAGATGCAGACTTCCCAGACAATGCAGTTTTAACCTACATCGAAAGTGGTGCAAGTTCTGCAAGTGAACTGGTAACGGAATTGATTCAGTTTCAAAATGATAAGCACCATAAGCTCAATCGACTTCAGTCCAGCCTTTTGATGGCAGGGATTATGCTGGATACTAAGAATTTCACTACTCGTGTGACGAGTAGGACTTTTGATGTGGCGAGTTATCTCAGAAATCGTGGTAGTGATAGTTCAGAAATTCAGCAGATTGCGGCAACGGACTTCAGTGAATACCGTCAGATTAACCAATTGATTTTAAGAGGGCAAAAGATTTCGGACCAGATGGTTGTTGCTTGTGGTGATGAAAAAACTCTCTATGACAACATTGTACCAAGTAAGGCAGCAGATACGATTCTAGAGATGGCTGGAATTGAGGCTGTGTTTGTCATCACTAAAAATGTCAATGACTATATTGCCGTTTCAGCGCGGAGTAGAAGCAAGGTCAATGTTCAACGAATAATGGAAGAAATGGGCGGAGGGGGTCATTTTAATCTTGCAGCAGCCCAAATTTATCATCAATCACTAGAAGAGGTTCAGGCAAAACTGTGCCAAGTGATTCAAGAAGAATTAAAAGAAGAGTAGGAGGAATTTCTCATGAAGGTTATTTTTTTAGCAGATGTGAAAGGCAAGGGGAAAAAGGGAGAAATCAAGGAGGTTCCAACAGGTTACGCTCAAAATTTCTTGCTTAAGAAAAATCTTGCCAAGGAAGCAACGAACCAAGCAATTAGTGAACTGCGTGGGAAACAAAAGTCTCAAGAAAAAGCACACGCTGAGATGTTGGCTGAGGCAGAAGCTATCAGAGCTAAGTTAGCAGAAGAAGCAACACTTGTATCGTTTGTTGAAAAGGTAGGTCCAGACGGTCGGACTTTTGGCTCAATTACGAGCAAGAAGATTGCTGAAGAATTGGAAAAACAGTTCGGAATTAAGCTCGATAAGCGCAATATCCAATTAGACCATCCGATTCGTGCGGTTGGCTTGATTGACGTACCAGTTAAAATTTACCAAGATGTTCTAGGTGTGATTAATTTGAGTATCAAGGAAGCTTAATAAAAACGTGACAGAGCTAGGGGGTGAGAATCTTGGCAGAATTAGATGAATTGCGGGTACAACCACAAGATATTTTGGCGGAGCAATCGGTTCTCGGTGCGATTTTCATCGATGAGGGAAAGTTAGTTTTTGTCCGTGAATATATTGAGGCAGCTGATTTCTTCAAATATGCCCACCAGTTGATTTTTAAAGCCATGGTTGCCTTGTCTGATCGGCATGAGGCAATTGATGCGACAACCATGCGTAACTACTTGGCGAATCATGGTGATTTAGAAAATATCGGAGGGCTTAGTTATTTAGCCGAGGTTATTAACTCTGTCCCGACTTCTGCCAATGCCGAATACTATGCCAAGATTGTTGCTGAAAAGTCTAATTTACGCAAGTTAATTGCACGTTTGACGGAGTCGGTCAACCAAGCTTACGATGGTGCAGAAGAATCCGATGAAATCATTGCACGTGCAGAAAAGGCTTTAATTGATGTTAGTGAAGGGGCTAGTAGAAGCGGTTTTAAGCAGATCGAAGATATTTTGAATATCAATTTTGAAAACCTTGAACTTCGCTCCCGTCAAACCTCTGATATTACTGGGATTGCGACAGGTTATCCGGCCTTAGATGCTATGACGACAGGTTTGCACGAAGAGGAGTTGATCATCTTAGCGGCTCGTCCTGCGGTCGGAAAAACAGCCTTTGCCCTCAATATCGCACAAAATATCGGTACAAAATTAGGGAAGACAGTTGCTATCTTTTCTCTGGAAATGGGGGCGGAAAGTCTCGTTGATCGGATGTTGGCTGCTGAGGGGATGATTAATTCCCGTTCCATTCGTACGGGGCAATTGACAGATGAGGAATGGCAAAAGCTCACCATGGCACAAGCTAATTTAGCCAATGCCAGCATTTATATAGATGATACGCCTGGAATTAAGATTACAGAGATTCGTTCTCGCTCCCGTAAATTGGCTCAAGAAACGGGGAATCTGGGCTTGATTTTGATTGACTATCTACAGTTAATTACAGGAACTGGTCGAGAAAACCGCCAGCAGGAGGTCTCTGAAATTTCGCGGCAGTTAAAAATTTTAGCCAAGGAATTGAAGGTCCCAGTCATTGCCCTTAGTCAGCTTTCGCGTGGTGTAGAGCAACGCCAAGATAAGCGACCGGTCTTGTCAGATATTCGTGAATCTGGGTCAATCGAGCAGGACGCAGACATCGTTGCTTTCTTATATCGCGATGATTATTATGAACGTGGAGAGCAAGAAGATGGTGGTATTCCTAATAATACTGTCGAGGTTATTATTGAGAAAAACCGTTCTGGGGCGCGTGGAACCGTTGAGTTAATGTTCCAAAAAGAGTATAACAAGTTTTCAAGTATTTCAAAGAGAGAGGATGGATAAGCATGAGTGACGCATTTACAGATGTTGCCAAGATGAAGCAAATTAAAGAGGATATTAAGAACCATGAGGGGCAGATTGTTGAGTTGACTCTAGAAAATGGTCGTAAACGTGAGAAAAACAAACAAGGTCGCATTACGGAAGTTTACCAATCTCTCTTTATCGTGGAGTACCAAGACCCCAACAATACCTATGTAGAATCCTATACCTATTCGGATGTTTTAACGGAAAAGATTTTAGTCCATTATTTGGACTAAGCAGGTATTGATATCCGTTTGAAGGATGAGGGCATAGAGACCATAGAGTATGACCATTTTGAAGTTCCTTCAATTGGTTTGGGAACACATATCTATTCATTTGCTATTACGTTAACGACGGCCTTATACTTAGATTGGGAGCTTCCGTTTTTGAGTATGATCATGATATAGAAGAACTAGACCAATAGGTTTGGTTTTAGGAGGTGCAGATACCCAGATGGACATTTGCAACGAAAAGAATCCCCAACGGCTGTATGATATACTCCCCTTATAGTGGACAGTGAAAAAACAAAAATTCACTAGAAGCTAAAGGGGAGTTTTCCTATGTCTAAAAGAAGTCCAAAGTCAGT
>NZ_JBUEQR010000126.1:0-10340 GCF_054968985.1 Streptococcus sp. 1F3
GTAATCTGCGGAAACTCCGCGACCAAACGTTCGATCAGCTGCTCAATACGAAACATTTTCGGACGTGTAGTCACAAAGACAAGCATCAGTTCGCCTGTATAATGACCACGGCGGACAATAATATTACGAATGAGACCTGATTGTTCTTCTTCATCATAGGGCTTAAAGTCAAAGCGACGCAACAAATCACGTACAGCCACAATCACTTGATCAATTTCGGGATGTTGGATATAAAAATCTTCAACCGGTATCAAGTCATGAGAATTTTTCCGGAAAAATCCTGTTTCTAGCTGTCCATTGACACGGCGGACAGGAACTTGTGCCTTATTACGATAAGCAAAAGGGGTATTCATCCCAATAGTAGGGGGAACTTCTATATCCTTGATACCTGCAATCTTATATAAGTTATCTCTGACTTGCTTGGTTTTAAAAGCTAGTTGTGCCCCATAATCTAAATGCCCTAGATCTGCAATCCCAGAGCGTAGGTACTTCACATCAATTGCCTCATTGCGTTCAGGCGATGTGGTCAAACGCTTCTCCACTTTTCCATAGCCGATTTTCTTATTGACCTTGAGCACGCGCATCTGAATGGTCTCACCAGGTAGGGCATTTTCCACAAAAAAGACCAAACCATCTACCTTGGCTACTCCCAGCCCCTCATGGCTCATATCTACAATCGCTACCTCTATACAGTCATTCTTTTTAATCATTCGTCCTTCTCTCTATTCTACAATCCTCTCTTCACCAACACCCAAGATAAACAGTCCATTAGCTTTCATATGTTCATTCACTTTTTATCTGCTCTCGTATCTTGGTTTAACAGAAGTCGAACTAAAAGCTCGGAAAAAAGATAAAAAATGAAGTAAGATACTATAACTTGTTTTATTGGCGGTAGCTAGCTGGCTATTCCCTGCATTTCATTTGTGACTAGCCTAACTATCTTCGCAGGGAGTTCGCAACGAAGTTGCAAGCAACTTCTGCTCGGCCGCCTATTTTCACTATGTGCTTTCACAGTCTAGGAATAGACTGTGAAAGGTTGGAAATAAAACGAGTGAAACTCATGTCAAACACTCTCACATCTTAATTGAACCTACAAAGTGATATCTTATACTCAATAAAAATCAAAAGTAGACTAGCTTTCACAATGAAGAATTGTGAAAGGTTGGAAATGAGAGTAGCACCGCTCATTTCCTTATAATCGAAGCCGAAGGTAGGACTAGCCTTCACCAAGGCAAGTTGACGAAGGCTCCTTTTGATTTTTAAAGAGTATTAGCGTACATCAAAGCGATGCTGACGACGTTTAAGAGATTGTTGAGGAGTATAAGCATCAGTAAAAAGGTTAGAACCTCATTCCAACCTTCATTATAACACATTTTATCCCCTCTAAAAAACCAAAATCGGACTAGACATAAACCTTTGGTACTGAACTGGGGGGGAAGACTATTGTTTCAAATAATCGGATAGAGAATAGCTCGTCTCAGAGATCAGTCAGATGAGGGAGAAAACCCAAAATTTAATGGTTAATCCCTACTAGCAAAGAGAATATCAGCGTAAGCCCAATTCACTCAAACGATTCTGGTATTTTTCAAAATCAATCTTGATTCCCAAACCGCCATAAATATCATACTCGTCGATCCAATCTCCCATCGCTGGAATGGTCGTCTGTTCAACCCCATTTTTAGCATCTAACATGACAAAGAGACCACTCGTAACCAAAAAACGTTGCGGGATATTGGTTGATGTCAAAGCGTAGACTTTTCCAAGTGCTTCTGCTCCAGAAAAGAGCTTCATTGGATTTTTAGCCTGCGTCAGAATAGCTGCAAGTACCTGTTGTTGGCGCTTGGTTCGTCCGTAATCCGCCTCGTCATCTTTACGGAAACGAGCATAATTGAGCAAGGTAGCCCCGTTCATTTGTTGGACACCCACAGAAATCGTCTGATTGGGAACTGAACCATTTTCCATATGTAAATCATCTGGAATGTCAACCGATGACACCTCTTGACCATCTACTGTCCCAAACTGAGCATCAATGGTTACCCCTTCAGGAAAGAGAGTATCGATAGCTGTCGCAAAGGTTGAAAAATCGACCATGGCATAGTATTGGATATTGATATCAAAATTTTCCTTCAAGACTTCTCTCACATTTTCAGCACCCTTATGACCATTTTGCTCTCCAAAGGTATAGGCAGTATTCAGTTTATAATCAGCTCCATCAATATCAATCAAGGTATCGCGCATAAAGCTGACGAGTTTAGCCTTTTTATCCTTATTATTGACGTTTAAGACCATGATCGAGTCTGTCCGTGTCATGTCTGAACTATCACCGGCCCGACCATCTGTCCCTAGGATAAGAATATTCACCCCATTATTAGTAGTCTGACCATTAAACGGTTCTGTTAAAGCCTTGGTTTCAACACCATTCAACCCTTTGACAAACATAAAGCCCAAGCTTCCAAAAAGGACGATAAGCCCCACTAAAAGAAGCATCAAGAAACGCTTGAAGCGTCCCTTTTTCTTCTTCCGAATCTTAGGTTGTTTGATAGGACGCGCCTTTGACTTCTTCTGACGTGGGTAGGCAGGTAAGATATCTCCATCTGGATCCACCTCTAAATCATAAAAATCTCCTGATACTTCTTCCCATTCTTCTAGCTCCACGGGGTGGCTTCTCCGAGGCTGCGGTCGAGCTGCTCGCATAGTGACACCACTTAATTTTCGCTCCAAATAGGCTAATTCTTTTTGTTCCCTATCATTTAAATAGTGAATATTTTTCCGTAAATAATCTAGTCGTAATTCCTCATGATGAGTGAGGTTGCTCTCATATCTTGTCATTGTACTTCCCTTTTCATTGAGCCTGATAAATAAAGTAGTCTCCTAGAATCTTATAAGAAATCCCTAGACTTGTCAATTCTTTTAAGGCATAGGCCAATAATTCTGCTTGAGTATTGTCTACGTCAAGAATGAAGAAATATTCTCCCAGAGCCGTTTTCAAGGGTCTGCTTTCAATCTTGGTCAAATCAATTCCCCTCCAAGCAAAGACTGACATCGCCTTGTAAAGAGCGCCTGGTTGATTATCTGGCAAAGTCAGAGCCAATGAACATTTTCGAGCTGTTTTCATAAGCGGTAGAGTGAATGGCTCATTTCCCAAGACCCAAAAACGAGTAAAATTCTGGCTCATTTCCTGAATATCTTGCGCAATAATTGTCAGACCATATTCCTGAGCTGCTGCAATTGGTGCTATCGCTGCAAAGGGCATATCCGGATGGTTGGCTACAAAACACGCTGCATAGGAGGTGCTAGCTGTTGCTTCAAGCCGAACCTGGGGATAATGCTCCTCAATATATTTTTTTCCTTGAGCCAAGGCATGTGGATGCGAGTAAATCACCTGAAAGTCCCTGGAATCAGAAGCAACCATTAACTGCTGAAAAATCGGCTGAACGACTTCTGCTACTGCCTGCAAGTCCGCCTGATGAAAAAGATAGTCAATGGTTTCATGAACACTGCCTTCAATTGAATTTTCAACTGGAATGACCGAGTAATCAACTGCACCTTTCTCAACAGCTTTCATGACCTCTGTAATCGTATCATACGGCACCAATTCTGCTGTCGGAAAAGCCTGATGCGCTACCTGATGCGTAAAAGAACCCCTGGGTCCTAAAAATCCTATATACATTGAACACTCCTCCCACTGTTTCATGTAGCTCATCCCCAATAGTCTAAGAGATAAGAGGAATATACCTCAAATCAACAACTGCAGGCTACTTAAATAGTCCCCAAAATAATCTTACCTTAGGAAGCTACTCTCTCTAATCAAAGCAGGTCATGTGGGCAGAGGCTCCTAACTTTTTCCTGAATAAAGCGGGCAGAGGCCTGCAATCTTTCTTCCTCATGATCCGTCAAATGAAGCTGAACCCGCTCCACAATTCCCGCTCGCCCAACAATGGCTGGATAGCTAAGATAGGTCTCTAAAGGTTCATAATAGTGGGAAACTGGTAATTCCTCACGGGCATCTGACACGATAGCTAAGACCAGACGAATGGTTGCACTTGCAATTCCGTATGAAGTATATTTTTTGGCATAAAAGACCCTATGCCCACCCATAATTGCTTCCTTTTCTAAACTTGCCAATTCGACTTCGCTAGTAAAATTAGAAATAGCCTGTCCCTTAATCTTGACTTGGCTCCAAGCAGTGAATTGGGAATTGCCATGCTCTCCTAGATTATATCCCTGCACACTGCGAGCATCTATTGTAAAATGCTGAGCAAGCGCCCGCTTCATTCTTGCAGTATCTAGTAAGGTTCCTGTCCCGATGACCTGCTCCTTTGGCAGACCTGTATATTTCTGATAAAGGCTCGTCACGACATCAACTGGGTTTGAAATCACCACTAAAATTCCCTTAAAGCCAACTGCTTTTAATTGCTGGGCAACAACTGGGACTTCTTTTGCAGTAAATGGAAGCTCTGCAAAGCGATCTGCCTGAGGATTGTCTTGGAGCTTGATATTCCCTAAGGCTGAAACCACCACATCCGCATCAGCCAATGCCTGATAGTCATTGATTCTAATATTGGCATGGTGTTGAAGATTGGCTGCTGCATCTGCAAAATCCAAGGCTTCTGCTACGACCTTTTTCTCATTCGTATCAATCAAAACATAATCATCAAAAGCACCTTGAGCAATCAAGCCGTGTGCCACTGTTGTACCAACATGACCTAGTCCAATAATGCCCACTTTGCGCACCATAAGCTCTTCCTCCTATATAGGCATTTCGTTTACTTTTTGGTATAAACCAAATGACTATCTCTATCCATTACAATATACTTAGTCAGTATTCTACCATACTTAGGTAAGATTTTCATACTTTTCCTGTATTATCGCTTATAAAAAGAGTAAATTTTTTAGTAGCATTTCCTAATGAGAGTAGAAAAGAGCTTGAGACGAATCTCAAACTCTTTTCGATCTATAGAGAGGACGCTTGAAGCTAGAAGAAGCTGAAAAGGGAGCGAATCAAAGATTGCATCAAGCTTGCACTAAATTCTTGAGTTTTCCAGTCCTAGATAGTTCTACTAGCACTATGGATAAGCCACTTCAACATCACTAACAAGAACTGAATTTACAACATCATCTCATCATCTGTCAGTGCTTGTCCGCTATTTTTATGAAATAGATCCATCAAATCTTGAACGGTCAAATTGGCTTTTTCTTCACCACCTACATCGACGACGATACGACCTTGGTGAAGCATGATGAGACGATTTCCATATTCGATTGCATTTTCCATATTGTGGGTAATCATCAAGGCTGTCAATTGATCCTTCTCAACGATTTTTTTAGTCAATCTCATCACCATATCACTGGTCTTTGGATCAAGGGCTGCAGTATGCTCATCCAAGAGCAGGACTTTGGGTTTGACCAGAGACGCCATGAGCAAGGTCAATGCCTGACGCTGGCCACCTGATAGGAATTGCGTATCCACCTTCATCCGATTTTCCAAACCTAAGCCTAATTCTTTAAGAGCTTCTTTGAAAATCTTCCGCTCACTGTCTTTCACTCCCCAACTCAAACCACGAGACAGACCACGGCGATAAGCAATAGCCATATTCTCTTCAATGGTTAGACGAGAGGCAGTTCCCATTTTTGGATCTTGGAAAACACGGCTAATCTCACGCGCTCGTTTGGCTGCTGGAACGTCCTTAATGGACGTTCCTTCTAGCAAAATATCTCCTGAATCAACGGTCAAGGCACCCGCCAAACTATTCATCAAGGTTGACTTACCTGCACCATTTCCCCCAATAATGGAGATAAAGTCTCCTTCTTGAACCTCCAAATTCATGCCACGCAACACATGGTTTTCATTGATAGTCCCTGCTTCGAAGGTCTTATGAATATCTTGAATCGATAAAATTGTTGTCATGTTCTAATCCCTCCTAGGCTGATTTTTCTGATACATTTGGTTTACGAATCTGCAATTTTTTCTGCAATTCTGGCACGAAAAGTACAAGGGCAAGAAGGGTCGCAGAGAATAATTTCACCAAGTCTGCATCCATACCAGGAATCTCAAGAATCGCTAGGATAATCAGTCGATAAATAACAGCACCTAAAACGACAGAGCACAAGCGCCAACCGATACGAAGGTTACGCAGGATTACTTCTGCGATGATGACCGAAGCAAGACCGATAACAATCGTTCCTGTCCCAGAGTTCAAATCTGCATAGCCATTGTTTTGCGTCAAAAGAGCCCCACAAAGTGCAATCAAGCCATTGGATAACATGTAGCCATAAATCTTCATCTTATCAACATTGATTCCATTCGCCTCACTCATCGGAATATTGTCCCCTGTTGATCGAAGAGCTAGCCCAATTTGAGTATTTAATAATAGGGTCAATAAGGCGATCACAAGCACGACAAAAATCATACCGATGAGCAGAACTGCATAGGTCTTGCTCAAGCCCATTTTCTGTAATTGGGTCACTAAGGTTTGCTGGCGTAAAAGCGCTACATTTGCCTTGCCAAGAATTTTTAGGTTAATAGAATATAAACCTGTCAAGGTTACAATCCCTGTCAACAGTGCTGGAATTTTCATTTTTGTATGGAGCAAACCTGAGACAAGACCAGCAAGCATCCCTCCTACGAAAGCAAGTAGGGTTGCGAACAAGGGATTCATGCCGTTAACAATCCCTGTAGCGCAGACTGCTGCCCCCATAGGATAAGCACCCTCTGCTGTCAAATCAGCAATATCTAAAATACGAAATGTTAAGTAAACTCCAATCGCCATAATAGACCACAATAGCCCCTGCGATACACTTGATAATATAAGATCCACGATGTTCTCCTTTGCTAGGGGAGCAAGCCTCTTTTTCCTGCTCCCTTGCTTGATAGTTTAGTTTGAGACAGATAATGTTGAAGTATCAATCCCTAGTTTTTGAGCGATTTCTTCGTTGACATGGAGGTCAACGGTCGCTGGATATTCAACTGCAGTTTTGGCAGGGTCTGCCCCCTCCATGATTCGAATAGCCATTTTAGCTGTTTGACGACCTAAAGCCTCATAGTTTGTCCCATAGGTCAACAAACCGCCTTCGTCGACCATATCTGTCGAACCACCGATAACTGGTACCTTGTATTGAACAGATAGCTCACCAATCATGGTCATAGTTGATGCAATAGTATTATCTGTCGGAATGAAGACCACATCGACCGATTTCATCAGACTGGTTGCTGCATCCTGCACTTCATTGGTATTGGAAATCCCCTTAACCACTACTTTATAGCCTGCTTTTTCAAGCAGGGGCTTTGCCTCTTCCACCTGCACTTCTGAGTTGCGTTCACTCGTCGTGTATAAGATTCCGACTGTTTTCGCATTTGGCACAGCCTGACCGAGCAAGTCAATCTGTTTTTCAATCGGCGCCTGGTCGCTCGTTCCTGTCAGCATACCAGCTGGCTCCTTGATAGAATTAACCAAGTCCGCAGATAAAGGATCGGTTACCGCCGTAAAAAGAACTGGGGTATCGGTTGAAATAGTCGCTAAACTTTGGGCAGCGGGCGTTGCAATAGCTAGAATAACATCATTATTTCCAAGCAATTGCTCTGAAATCGTTTGAAGATTGGCTTGATCCCCTTGGGCATTTTGGTAATCAAGGGTGATTTTTTCACCCTCCTTGTAACCATTTTCAGCCAATTCAGCCTCAAATCCTTTGCGAGCAGCTGATAAGGAATCGTGTTCCATATACTGTAAGATACCGATCTTTATCGTATCGCTACTCTTTTTCTTGCTGTCTGAAGACGAGCAAGCTACAAGGGCGAGGGTACTAAGACCAATGATAGACACGTTTAGCAAATATTTTCCGATTTTCTTCATGTATTTTTTCTCCTACATTCTCTATTTTTCCAATTCTTTAATCATTTCTGGATCAATTCCAATTGCTTTTGCCATTTCTTCATTGACGGCAATCGCTGCTGTTTCAGGTGTTTTCACCGCCAAATCGGCTGGTTGCTCACCTTTTAAGATGCTTACTGCCAATTCACCAGCCTGCACACCAATAGCATGGAAATCTACTCCGTATGTAAAGAGAGTAGCTTCTAAGACCGCTTCGTCGCTCCCTATAGCTGGTACTTTAGCTTTCAGTAAGACTTCTCCAATGGTAGAAGCTGTTGAAGCAACTGTATTGTCTAATGGTAGGTAGATGGCATCTACCTGACCTGCCAATGAAGTAATAGCTTGTTGGACATCGTTGGTCGATGTAACAGTTTTGACAACGACCTTTAAGCCCTTTTCCTCTAGTAACTTCTTCGCTTCCTTAGCCTGTACTTCTGAATTTATCTCACTTGAATTATGAAAAATCCCGATGGTTTTTGCTGTCGGCACAACTTTTAATAATTTGTCTATTTGACCAGCAACATCTGTCGAGTCTGTCGTACCTGTCATATTGCCACCTGGTTTTTCCAAGGAATCTACCAAACCAGCAGCAACAGGATCGGATACGGCTGTAAAGAGGGAGGGAGTTTCACTATCCGCACTCAACAAAGCCTGGGCAGCAGGGGTCGCAATGGCAAAGTTTAGATCATTTTCCCCGGCTAGTTGATCCACCATTGTCTGTAAATTGGCTTGATCTCCTTGAGCATTTTGGTAATCAACCGTCAGATTTTTTCCTTCCGTATATCCAGCCTTATCAAGAGCTTCAAGGAAGCCTTCACGAGCTGATGATAGGGCATCATGTTCTGCATATTGGATAATTCCTATTTTTACATTTTTATCACCGGATGCTGTTGATTTATCGCCCGAACCACAAGCAACTAGTGCGAACGTTGAAAGAACGGCTACTGAACCTGTAAAAAACTGTTTAAACCCCATAATCGAAATCTCCTTTATAAAAATAGTAAAATAAGTAGTCTATCTAGCAGGTGCTAGAAAGTGTGACCTTTAGGAAATAAGGAAAAAGCCTCATCCTATTTCTGACATCTAGTAAGTCGGGCGTCCCCTCCCTACTTTAGAATCCGTATACACACCCAATCCCTCTCAAAAGCGACTTTTATTCCCCTACATGGTGTAGAAGTGGACAGAAATCATGGGACTTCCCTCACTCTAAACTTCTTGAGGTTAAGCTATGGTATCCATCATCGTGTCCCTAATGATTGAGAACGCTAGGCAGCTTATACTATAAAATCGTACGAAACAGTCGTTTTATCTCAACCTTAAGATAAGAAGGCAAGCTAAAAGCGAAACAAGCAAATCTTCTGAAGCAAGGTAGGTAAGATGTGCACACAGCTTCTTCCAATACATAGTGGATAGAAAGGTCTGGACTACAAAAACGGGACCGCCTTAGATACATCTAAACGGTCCCTCAATTCAAACTGTAAAATGAAAACAGACTGACTTGACATGCCACCTAGATGTATCATCTATGTAGGCATTGTCAAAACTACCACAGCCACATAGATACAAACAGAACGTTCCTGTGTTTGTATCCATGTTACCATGTCTACAAACACTATCTAAAATAGCTGTAGAAATATGTATGATTGGTTGATGTTACTTGACAACTCAATAACATATCGTAGGTCTCCTTTTCATTTCCTTTAGGTTATTAAAATAATAAACAATTTTTATCCATTTGTCAAGAATTTTTATACATGAATGTTGAGATTTTTTCAATGATTTTGTCAATTTTTTACTCAAGGTAGTCTTTTAGCCTATCTTGAATACTTTTTGATATTTCCCCTAGGGCTATAAAAAAAGAAGCAACAAGGATGATTCTTGGAAAATCATGACATTGTTGACCTCTCTATTTCTTCTTATAGTAGTTCCTGTAGGGGCTTAAAAATAATTTTTTCTAAATCGGCAATGTAAATAGAAAGCTGTTGCTGCTTACTAAAATACTCTGTCAAAAGAGGGCTGGCTTGAATTTTTTTGTTAAAATCTTCCAAACGTGCCTGCAGATCAGCTCCCGGCATTTGCCCTGCCTGTAGCTGTGCTTGAACTTCACCTTGGAAAGAAAGATAGGCTTCCAACAACTCTTTTGCCTCCTTATCCGCCTCAAGCGAATTTTTCATTGCTTCAACTGCCTTGTATTCTGGTAACTGACGAATACTGCGTTCCAATTCATTTGCAATATCATAGATATTTTGTGTCATAATGGTCTCCTTAATCTACGAAAATCGGGTAGCTCATTCGGTAAAAATCTCCCTCAACCGCTCCAAATCTTCTTTATTTTTTAACGTAACTTATAAAACAGCATGAATAGCCGTTGATTGTCCTCATTCCCACGCCAAACGCATGAAACTGAAATAGTTTCAGAAAAGGTATGTAAGCGATCTTATCATAGCGCCCAGTGCCTAAAAAGTGGTATCC
>NZ_JBUEQR010000127.1:0-698 GCF_054968985.1 Streptococcus sp. 1F3
GGAAATAGCTGTCTAGCCAATTTGTAGTAGGGACTAAACATATCCATGGTAATGACTTTGACCCGATTTCTGACTTGTCTAGGATAGCGTAGAAAGTGGTTTCGGATGGTTGCTTGCGTTCTTCCGTTGAGGATGGCAATGACGTTTAGGGAGTTGAAATCTTGAGCGATAAAGCTCATCTTCCCCTTCTTGAAGGCATACTCGTCCCAGCTCATCACCTCAGGTAAGGTGTTCCAATCTGTTTCAAACTTGAACTCATTGAGCTTTCTCATAACTGATGATGTTGAGATAGATAGCCTGTGTGCAATATGTGTCATTGCTTGATTTTCGATGAGTAATTGGGCGATCTTCTGGTTAACTGCGACAGAGATTTGATGGTTTTTCTTAACAAGAGGAGTTTCAGCGACTGCTATTTTCCCACATTCCTTGCACTTGAATCGACGCTTTCTAAGACGGATAAGTAGAGGGTATCCAGCCGTTTCTAGATAGGGGATTTTGGAGGCTTTCTGGAAATCGTATTTAGCCATTTGTCCCTTGCAGGAAGGGCATTTAGGGGCTGAGTAATCTAAGTGACCGTGGAGTTCTAAGTGAGTTCCCGTATCATATTCATTAGTGATAACGATATTTTTGTCTTTAATTCTGAGAAAATTTGTGATAAGATTTAGTTGTTCCATATGAGTCTTTCTAATGAGTTATTT
>NZ_JBUEQR010000128.1:0-1024 GCF_054968985.1 Streptococcus sp. 1F3
GACAAACTTTGCGAATAGCATTCAAATTGAAGGAAGCTCGTTTATCTAAGGTTTGGTTCTTATCTTCTCGGTAAACCACATCTAACAACCAATGTAGGCTTTCAACCGACCAATGACCACGAACAACCTGAGAAAAAGTTTGCACATCACCTTTGAAACTGAGGATAAAGTATCGAACTTCTTCCGTAATGATGCCGTCTTTATCAATGGTATTCTTAGTCTTCCCAATCCCACGAAGGTTCTTCCATTTTGGGTGTCGTTGGCTCAGCCATTTCACATCGTGAGAAACCCAGTAGTCCCTCACCTCAATCTGACTGCGTGCCTTTTCGATGGTCTGATAATGACAGTCTTTCTCTGTCAACTTAGATAATAATTTGGCATCACTAAAATAAAGGTCAATATCCTCATGGAGAGTACCTTGATTTCCTTTGACTGCCAAGCAATAATCTCCCTTGCCCCTTATAATCACATCCGCAATGTCTGTCTGGGTGCCCATGGCATCAATCGTGACAACACTCTTACGAAGGTCTAGCTGACGCAAGAGGCGAGGAATGGCTGTGATTTCATTGCTTTTATCCTCAACAGCTACCTGTCCAAGGCTAATCCGATTACCACCATCATAAGCAGTGACAATATGAGTAGGAGATTGGTGTTTTCCTCGATTCCCCCGAATCGTTTTTCCGTCAACGGCGATCAGTTTGGAAAAATTTGCCGTTTCTGAAGAGGATTCGAAAGACAGTTTCAGTTCTTTCAAGAAATCTGGATTAACCATACTCACTACACGTTCCAAGGTATCATGAGAAGGACAACCGATACTCAAGTCAACGTATTCTCCCAAGACAGATTCGTTCATTTCGATGAAATCTTCCATCTCTTTCCATGTTTCAATCCCTGCCAATTGACAAACGAAAACTAGAAAGAGAATAGTAGATAAGGGATAGCGGATTTTCCAAGCTTGACGGCTATCGTACTCTTCTTTGTGTTCTTCTATGGATAAAAGAAAATCAATCATTGTAGTTCACCT
>NZ_JBUEQR010000129.1:0-5248 GCF_054968985.1 Streptococcus sp. 1F3
CTGTGTTCGGCATGGGTACAGGTGTATCTCCTAGGCTATCGTCACTTAACTATTCTGAGTATACATGAGGTTCCCCTCTTTGTCAACTCAAAATTGAATATCTATTCTATACTAACATCACTATAAGCCGAAGCGCTTCATGACTTCTATTTGGATAAGTCCTCGAGCGATTAGTATTGGTCCGCTCCATTGCTCACACAACTTCCACTCCCAACCTATCTACCTGATCTTCTCTCAGGGCTCTTACTAACTTCCGTTATGGGAAATCTCATCTTGAGGTGGGTTTCACACTTAGATGCTTTCAGCGTTTATCCCTTCCCTACATAGCTACCCAGCGATGCCTCTGGCGAGACAACTGGTACACCAGCGGTAAGTCCACTCTGGTCCTCTCGTACTAGGAGCAGATCCTCTCAAATTTCCTACGCCCGCGACGGATAGGGACCGAACTGTCTCACGACGTTCTGAACCCAGCTCGCGTGCCGCTTTAATGGGCGAACAGCCCAACCCTTGGGACCGACTACAGCCCCAGGATGCGACGAGCCGACATCGAGGTGCCAAACCTCCCCGTCGATGTGAACTCTTGGGGGAGATAAGCCTGTTATCCCCAGGGTAGCTTTTATCCGTTGAGCGATGGCCCTTCCATACGGAACCACCGGATCACTAAGCCCGACTTTCGTCCCTGCTCGAGTTGTTGCTCTCGCAGTCAAGCTCCCTTATACCTTTACACTCTGCGATTGATTTCCAACCAATCTGAGGGAACCTTTGGGCGCCTCCGTTACCTTTTAGGAGGCGACCGCCCCAGTCAAACTGCCCGTCAGACACTGTCTCCGATAGGGATCACCTATCCGGGTTAGAGTGGCCATAACACAAGGGTAGTATCCCAACATCGCCTCCCTCGAAACTGACGTCCCGAGTTCCTAGGCTCCTACCTATCCTGTACATGTGGTACAGACACTCAATATCAAACTGCAGTAAAGCTCCATGGGGTCTTTCCGTCCTGTCGCGGGTAACCTGCATCTTCACAGGTACTAAAATTTCACCGAGTCTCTCGTTGAGACAGTGCCCAAATCATTACGCCTTTCGTGCGGGTCGGAACTTACCCGACAAGGAATTTCGCTACCTTAGGACCGTTATAGTTACGGCCGCCGTTTACTGGGGCTTCAATTCAGATCGTCGCTTGCGCTAAACCCTCCTCTTAACCTTCCAGCACCGGGCAGGCGTCACCCCCTATACATCATCTTACGATTTAGCAGAGAGCTGTGTTTTTGATAAACAGTTGCTTGGGCCTATTCACTGCGGCTCAGTCTAGCTGAGCACCCCTTCTCCCGAAGTTACGGGGTCATTTTGCCGAGTTCCTTAACGAGAGTTCTCTCGCTCACCTGAGGCTACTCGCCTCGACTACCTGTGTCGGTTTGCGGTACGGGTAGAGTATGATACATCGCTAGAAGATTTTCTTGGCAGTGTGACATCGCTCACTTCGCTACTAAACTTCACTCCCTGTCATAGCTCAATGTTAAAGATACAAGCATTTAACTCATATCACACCTCACTATTTAGCCAGACTCTTCCATTCGTCTGGTTGAGTTAGCCTACTGCGTCCCTCCATCACTTCATACTCTAGTACAGGAATCTCAACCTGTTGTCCATCGGATACACCTTTCGGTCTCTCCTTAGGTCCCGACTAACCCAGGGCGGACGAGCCTTCCCCTGGAAACCTTAGTCTTACGGTGGATGGGATTCTCACCCATCTTGCGCTACTCATACCGGCATTCTCACTTCTATGCGTTCCAGCGCTCCTCACGGTACACCTTCAACACACATAGAACGCTCTCCTACCATACCATTTCTGGTATCCACAGCTTCGGTAAATTGTTTTAGCCCCGGTACATTTTCGGCGCAGGGTCACTCGACTAGTGAGCTATTACGCACTCTTTGAATGAATAGCTGCTTCTAAGCTAACATCCTAGTTGTCTGTGCAACCCCACATCCTTTTCCACTTAACAATTATTTTGGGACCTTAGCTGGTGGTCTGGGCTGTTTCCCTTTCGACTACGGATCTTAGCACTCGCAGTCTGACTGCCGATTATATCTCATTGGCATTCGGAGTTTATCTGAGATTGGTAATCCGAGATGGACCCCTCACCCAAACAGTGCTCTACCTCCAAGAGACTCTACATCGACGCTAGCCCTAAAGCTATTTCGGAGAGAACCAGCTATCTCCAAGTTCGTTTGGAATTTCTCCGCTACCCACAAGTCATCCAAGCACTTTTCAACGTGCCCTGGTTCGGTCCTCCAGTGCGTTTTACCGCACCTTCAACCTGCTCATGGGTAGGTCACATGGTTTCGGGTCTATAACATAATACTATGGCGCCCTATTCAGACTCGGTTTCCCTACGGCTCCGTCTCTTCAACTTAACCTCGCATCATATCATAACTCGCCGGTTCATTCTACAAAAGGCACGCTCTCACCCATTAACGGGCTCGAACTTCTTGTAGGCACACGGTTTCAGGTTCTTTTTCACTCCCCTTCCGGGGTACTTTTCACCTTTCCCTCACGGTACTGGTTCACTATCGGTCACTAGGGAGTATTTAGGGTTGGGAGATGGTCCTCCCAGATTCCGACGGGATTTCGCGTGTCCCGCCGTACTCAGGATACTGCTAGGGTAGGCATTATTTCGATTACGAGGCTCTTACTCTCTTTGGCTAACCTTTCCAGGTTATTCTTCTATAACTTCTACTCCATATCTGCAGTCCTACAACCCCGAAGAGTAAACTCTTCGGTTTGCCCTCCTGCCGGTTCGCTCGCCGCTACTAAGGCAATCGCTTTTGCTTTCTCTTCCTGCAGCTACTTAGATGTTTCAGTTCACTGCGTCTTCCTCCTCACCACCTTAACAGTGATGGGTGACAGGCATCTACCTGCCGGGTTCCCCCATTCGGACACCCCTGGATCATTGCTTACTTACAGCTCCCCAAGGAATTTCGTCGTTCGTCACGTCCTTCTTCGGCTCCTAGTGCCAAGGCATCCACCGTGCGCCCTTACTAACTTAACCTTATTTTTCTCTAATTCTTTCTGAATCAAGAACTCTTATGTCACAGCGTTTCGGTTTATTTTCTTGTTACTATTTGATATAGATATTCAATTTTCAATGGACAATTCTAAGATACTAAGACCGTCCCAACTTGTTGGGCATTTTCGTAGAAAAATAGGAAACTGACGAAGTGTCTTCAGACACTAGGAAGGTTATCTTTTTTCCTAGAAAATGAGGTCGCGTTCAATTGCTTGAACAATATCTTTCTTGTTTAGGATACTTACTCACACTAGAGTAGTTGAACTCGAAACTAATTTCCTGGAAAATAGATAAATCGACTTGTGTTCACCGAACACTTCTTCGATTTCCTAATTTTCTACGGAAATTTTCGCAAGCGAACCGTTTCTCGTATCCTAATGGAGCCTAGCGGGATCGAACCGCTGACCTCCTGCGTGCAAAGCAGGCGCTCTCCCAGCTGAGCTAAGGCCCCTTACTAATAATCATTTACAGCTTATTAGTCATATTCTATTCTTGCTTTGTTGGGTCCTTCGCTGTCCCTGTCGTGCGCTTGCGCTTCGACAAAGCTCCAAGCTTCGCTTCTCGCTTAGCTGAGCTAAGGCCCCACAAGACCTCTCAAAATTAAAGAAGACAACGTACAGAGTTCCTTTTCCTTAGAAAGGAGGTGATCCAGCCGCACCTTCCGATACGGCTACCTTGTTACGACTTCACCCCAATCATCTATCCCACCTTAGGCGGCTGGCTCCTTACGGTTACCTCACCGACTTCGGGTGTTACAAACTCTCGTGGTGTGACGGGCGGTGTGTACAAGGCCCGGGAACGTATTCACCGCGGCGTGCTGATCCGCGATTACTAGCGATTCCGACTTCATGTAGGCGAGTTGCAGCCTACAATCCGAACTGAGACTGGCTTTAAGAGATTAGCTTGCCGTCACCGACTTGCGACTCGTTGTACCAGCCATTGTAGCACGTGTGTAGCCCAGGTCATAAGGGGCATGATGATTTGACGTCATCCCCACCTTCCTCCGGTTTATTACCGGCAGTCTCGCTAGAGTGCCCAACTTAATGATGGCAACTAACAATAGGGGTTGCGCTCGTTGCGGGACTTAACCCAACATCTCACGACACGAGCTGACGACAACCATGCACCACCTGTCACCAATGCTCCGAAGAGAAACCCTATCTCTAGGGCGGTCACTGGGATGTCAAGACCTGGTAAGGTTCTTCGCGTTGCTTCGAATTAAACCACATGCTCCACCGCTTGTGCGGGCCCCCGTCAATTCCTTTGAGTTTCAACCTTGCGGTCGTACTCCCCAGGCGGAGTGCTTAATGCGTTAGCTCCGGCACTGAGCCCCGGAAAGGACCCAACACCTAGCACTCATCGTTTACGGCGTGGACTACCAGGGTATCTAATCCTGTTCGCTACCCACGCTTTCGAGCCTCAGCGTCAGTTACAGACCAGAGAGCCGCTTTCGCCACCGGTGTTCCTCCATATATCTACGCATTTCACCGCTACACATGGAATTCCACTCCCCCCTTCTGCACTCAAGTTTGACAGTTTCAAAAGCGTACTATGGTTGAGCCACAGCCTTTTACTTCTGACTTATCAAACCGCCTGCGCTCGCTTTACGCCCAATAAATCCGGACAACGCTCGGGACCTACGTATTACCGCGGCTGCTGGCACGTAGTTAGCCGTCCCTTTCTGGTAAGGTACCGTCACTTAGCGGATTTTCCACTCCCGCTAACGTTCTTCTCTTACAACAGAGCTTTACGATCCGAAAACCTTCTTCACTCACGCGGCGTTGCTCGGTCAGGGTTCCCCCCATTGCCGAAGATTCCCTACTGCTGCCTCCCGTAGGAGTCTGGGCCGTGTCTCAGTCCCAGTGTGGCCGATCACCCTCTCAGGTCGGCTATGTATCGTCGCCTTGGTAAGCCTTTACCTTACCAACTAGCTAATACAACGCAGGTCCATCTGGTAGTGATGCTCTTGCACCTTTCAAGCACTTACCATGCAGTAAGTACTGTTATGCGGTATTAGCTATCGTTTCCAATAGTTATCCCCCGCTACCAGGCAGGTTACCTACGCGTTACTCACCCGTTCGCAACTCCTCCTATCAGAGCAAGCTCCAATAGTCAGCGTTCTACTTGCATGTATTAGGCACGCCGCCAGCGTTCGTCCTGAGCCAGGATCAAACTCTCAT